>CANRHG010000092.1 GCA_947630385.1 uncultured Eubacteriaceae bacterium | reverse complement strand
TGATGTCGCTGTCGTAGGAGCGGCCCACGTCGGCCGGGTCGATCGGAAGATAGGGGACGTCCCAACTCTTTCGGTCCTCTTCGGCGTAGTGTTTAAGGCCCTTGGCGATGGCGTCCTGGTGGCTGCCGCTAAAGGCCGTAAAGACGAGCTCGCCCGCGTAGGGTTGTCTCGGGGAAACCTTCATCTTCGTGAAGCTCTCGTAATTGTCGACGATTTCCTGCATGTTGGAAAAGTCCAGGCCCGGATCGTAACCGTGGGAGAACATGTTCATCGCCACCGTCACGATATCGGCGTTTCCCGTGCGTTCACCGTTTCCAAAGAGCGTACCTTCCAGGCGGTCCGCTCCGGCCAGGATGGCCAGTTCCGACGTTGCCACGCCACAGCCCCGGTCGTTGTGCGGGTGCACCGACAAGACGACGCTGTCGCGGTTGTTCAGGTTTTTATCGATATAAGCGACCTGGGAAGCGAAAACGTGTGGCATGGAGTTTTCGACGGTCGAAGGGATGTTGATGATCGCCGGTTTTTCACTCGTCGGCTCCCATACGTCCAGCACGGCGTTACAGACGTCCGCCGCGTAATCGACTTCGGTCCCGTGAAAGCTTTCGGGCGAATACTCAAAGCGGATGTCCCCGGTTTCTTCGGCGGCG
This sequence comes from uncultured Eubacteriaceae bacterium, assembly GCA_947630385.1. Lineage (GTDB taxonomy): Bacteria > Bacillota > Clostridia > Eubacteriales > Eubacteriaceae > CANRHG01. The sequence continues at coordinate 6,864 of CANRHG010000092.1, read as the reverse complement.
AGGTCTTTTAACAGTTTTGCCCCGTCTACGGCAAGCTGCAAGATCTCTTCTTTGTTTTTTTCAAAAACCTGTTCGCGTTGGGCTTTTGAAGTCGAGTTGTAAAGGTGGACGACCGCGTGTTTGGCCCCTTTGATGGCTTCAAAGGTCTTTTTGATGATATGGGGTCTGGCCTGCGTGAGGACCTGAACGGTGACGTCGTCCGGGATCAGCCCGTCGTCGATGAGCTTACGAATAAAATCGTACTCGGTATCGGAAGCTGCGGGAAAACCCACTTCGATTTCCTTGAAGCCGATGTCCACGAGCATCTTGAAATAGTCGAGTTTTTCATCAAGGCTCATCGGTTCGATCAGTGCCTGGTTCCCGTCCCTCAAGTCCACCGAGCACCAGACCGGCGCTTTGTCGATCTCGGTCTTTTGCGTCCAGCTCATGTCGACTTCCGGAGGCATATAATAGGTTTTATGATATTTTTTGTAATTATCGTTTTTCATGTCTCTCTCTTCTAGAAAAAGCCCAACGGCGGGCGGATTTACTACGTGTTTTTGCCCACGTTGGTAGGTTTTAGTGTTTGTGGATACTTTTTAATCAACGGTATTAAGTGTAACACAAGAAAGATTTTCTTTAATGATATATTTTATCAAAATAATTGATTATATTTAATGGAGGTGTTTTGAAAACTGGAATTATAGACGTAGGCGGAGGAACGCGGGCCGTTTTTGCCGCGGGCGTTGAAGATTATTTACTGGAAAACAACATCGGTTTTGACGAGGGAATCGGGATCTCGGCAGGGGCCGGGAACCTGAGCAGTTTTATCGCCGGACAACGCTTTCGAAACCTGTTTTACTATCTGGACTATACCTTCAGGGACGAATACATGGGCTACAAGAATCTTTTGACTAAAGGGGAATTTGTCGATCTCAACTACGCCTTTAACGAGATCGCTTCTAAAGGCGGGGAATATCCGTTAGACTACGAACGCTTCGTAAACAACCCGATGGGTTTTGAAGCCGTCGCGCTGAATATGCGTACCGGAAAGCCCCATTATTTTGACAAGTCCGATATCAAGGAAGACGACTTTCGCCCGTTTATGGCCTCGGCGTCTTTGCCGTTTGTAAGCCGTCCCGTCGAGATCGACCACAGGCTTTTTATGGACGGCGGTTTTGCCGATCCGGTCCCGATCGACCGTCTCTTTTCCAAGGGCGTAGACAAAGGAGTATTGATTCTGTCCAAACGGATCGATCACGTGCGCAGCCAAAAGGACGACCGGTGGCGTTATCTGTATTTAAAGCGCAAATACCCCCAGGCGGCGCACGCCGTAAAACTCAGGGCCCACCGCTACAACGAAAGCCTAAAGCGGGCCAAGGCGCTGCAGGAAGAGGGAAAACTTCTGATCGTCGCGCCAGACGATCTCTCGGGCGTGGGTACGCTCACCAAAGACCGAGATGCCTTCATGGACCTATACCTTCAGGGCTACCGGAAGGGGCCGATGATTGCGGAGTACTTAAGACAAAAATAAAGCCCCGGTGCCGGGGCAAAAATCTAGTCTTCAAACTGTTTTAAATAGGCCTTGATGTCAAACGGATAAAAGCCTTCGTCGTCTTCGACGTAAAGGTCGTATCGGGGATCGCCGTGTTCGGTCAGCGGTCCGTAGTGGAGCCACTTTTCGTGGTATTCTTCGGCGATGGGGACGATCTGCTCGAGGGCCGTGGGGAAATAGAAACGGTCGTGGATGCGCGTTCCCCAACAGGCCCAAAGGTTTTTATCGGGGTATTTGCTCATGACCTCTTTAATGGCCTCGAGGTTTTCTTTCATCCACTCGGGATTGGCTTCGATGTCGAGCTCGTTAAGGTGCGTTGCCCTTTGCGGGTACAGGCACATGATGATCCAGCTGTCGTAGCCGTAAGCTTCGGTCACGTGGCGGACCGTTCCGAGCGTGGGCGTATCGACGTCGGGCGCGCCGATGCTGGGATTGATGCTTAAAATGAGTAGTGGGTTTTTTCCTTCAATGCCCAGGACAAAGCGGGCTGTGTTGTCTTTGTTGGTCTTATAGATCCATTTTTCTTCCATGAGTTTAGTTTCCTTTATTTTTTTACATTTATACCCAACGAAGGCCGAAAGAATTTTAGTGCTTTCAATCTTGTATCTCTAAACCCGCCGTATTATCATAAACCTAAGGCATTTTCCAAGTATCATAGAAGAAAGAGAAATATTGCTCACGCTGTATAAGGCTTATTTAAAGAAAGGCCGCAGAGCCAGCCAGATTTTTAAAGCCGAAGACGCCATCGATTATCTGTTTTATAAGTATTCCATACGTTCGCTCTATGAGAAAAAACTGATTTGCCGTTTGCCTGAGATTTTTTCGGAACGCTGCGTTTTTCCGGACCTAAAACAGGTCGTACAACCGTTTAGACTCGAGATCACCCGTAACGGGATAAAAGAAGCCAGGCGGTTGTCTGAAAAATTTTTGCCTAAAAACTAAAGCCGGTTCGTCCGGCTTTTTTTAATTCCCCCAGCTACCTCTACTTATTTTCATTTCTACTCAACAACACGATCGATACAAAGATGAGAATGATCCCTAAAGCCGACGGTAGCGTCAGCGGCTCGTGGTACAAGAAAAGTCCCGTGAGCGTTGCCGTCAGTACCTCGACAAAGGCTAGTACCGAGGCCCGTCCCGGGCTTAGGCGCTTAAGCCCGGCCGAGTACAGAACGTACGGAAGCAGCGTACAAAACAGGGCGATCCCCAGAGCATAAAGAAGAACGTCCGGGATCTTAAGAGCCGTAAAAATGGAAAGCGGAGCACTGACAAAGGACAGAGCTATGGCAGCAAAGAAGAAGGTATAAAGAATTAAGGTTGTGACCGTGTACTTCTTGAGAATCACTTTTGAAAAAATGCTGTACAGGGCGTAGCAAAAACCGGAAGTAAGGCCGGTGATCAGTGCGGTCGCCGTGACTCCGCTCCCGAAGCCGCCGGTCGTTAGAATGCAGCCGAGGAAAGATAAAACTAGAGCCGTTAAAATTTTAGGCGTTATTTTTTCTTTAAAAAAGATACGGGATAAGAGAATTACAAAACACGGTGCCGTATACAGCAGGATCGAAGCCAGCGCTAAGGTACTGCTTTGTATCGTATAAAAATAGCAGGTGTTAAAGGCGGCGATACTTAAGATCCCGTTTCCGGCAAAGAGCCATATGTCTCTAATATCTATTCTTAGCGCTCTCCGGTTAAAGATGAGACAGTAACTCAGGCAAAAGACGAAGGTAAAGAAAGCCCTTACAAAGCTGATTTGAACCGCGTCAAACCCGAAAGTATTTAGGGTTCTGGTGAAGATCCCGATGATGCCCCAAAGGATAGCGGCGGTGACGACAAAAGCCGGCCCGGCCCGGCGAAAAGTTTTCATAAAAGTGATTTAAATCCTTCTCGGGTGGTTTTTGGTTAAAATTAGAACCATTACAACCGTGAAAAAGTATGGAAAATAAGGACGTAGAATTTAACTTTACGTTGCTCGAAGGATCGAAAGAGACCGAATTTACGGGGATCGCCGACAATTCCAAAAAGAAAAAAAGATTTATTCGTCGCGGTCTTGGGCCAGGGCGATATCCACGAAAATGAGAGCGGAGTTCTAGAGTAGGTCAATATTAAAACCTTGATCCACCAAATTTTGAACCTTTAAAGATCGTCCCGAGTTTTTTACCGTTTAAGAAGTTCAGAATATTTCCCGGCTCGCTCCCGTTTAAGACGATCGTATCGATCCCCTGAAGCATGGCGAGTTCAGCGGCTTCAAGTTTTGTGCGCATCCCGCCCGTTCCCCTACGCGAGCCCGAGCCTCCGGCGAGCCTGTAGACCGACTCGTCGATGACCGTGATCTCATCGATGAGTTTTGCGCCGGGGTGGAGCCTGGGGTCGGCTTCGAAAAAACCGTCGATGTCCGACAGGATAAAGAGCTTGTCGGCCCCGGTCAGCACGGCCACGACGGCCGAGAGTTTGTCGTTATCCCCGAAGAGGCGCTCTTTTGACTCGATCTCGGTATAGCTGACCGAGTCGTTTTCGTTGACCACCGGAATCACACCCATCGATAAGAGCGAGTTAAAGGTCCCGATCAGGTTATCCGTCTTTTCGGGGTTTTCGATGTCTTCGGCGTTGAGCAGGATCTGGGCCACGGTCTTATCGTATTCGTTGAAGAATTTATCGTAGTAAAACATGATCTGGGACTGGCCGACGGCTGCCGAGGCCTGGAGCATCCGGATGGCTTCGGGTCTTTTTTCGAGTTTTAGCTTGTTCATACCGATGGCGATCGCGCCCGAAGACACCAGGATCACTTCGTATCCCAGATTGTGTAGGTCCGACAGGACGTAGGCGAGCCGGTCGAAAGCTTTTAAATTTGTCGCGCCATCACTATAGGTGAGCGTGGACGTGCCTACTTTTACGACGATGCGTTCTTTCATTTATTTCTCCTTTTTTAAGAAAATACGAAACCATTATAACAAAACCGTTATGGCTTAATGGAGCGTTTGGGTAAAAATAAAGCAAGGAGGAGAATATCATGGGAGCAATTTTAGGATTTATCGCAGGTTTTGGTATCATTATCTGGATCGTCGCGATTCTCTGGTACTTCTTAAGTGCCTTCGGGTTTTACCGCCTAGCCAAAAATGCCGGCGTTACACCCGCATGGATCGCCTGGATCCCATTTTTACAGTTTTTCCTTCTTGGAAAACTCGACAATGACCGCGTTTGGGGGATTCCAGGAGCTTCCTGGATCTTGGTCCTCGGCCATATCCTCATACCGGTCTTAGCCAACTACGTCGGTACGAACTCGGTTGTAAACTTCATCTATTACGCCCTGACTTTTGTCTTTTACGTTTACCTGCAGACCGCCTACTACGATCTATACAAGATCTACGCACCCAACACCGCGGTCTTGTGGTTGGTCCTGGGGATCATCTTCCCATTCCTGATCCCGATCTTCGTTTTTATCATCCGAGACCGTACACGTTACGCCAACGTAAGATAAGCACATTTGTTATAGATCCACGTTTTAATCGTGGATCTTTTCTTTTTGTTCGAAGAAAACGTTTACAAAAAAAGATTCGGTAAACGAAAAAACCCGATGAAAATCATCGGGCTAAAGGTTGGGTTTATAGATTTTTATATTGTTTAGCATCGGCTGGCGCTCCGAAAACGTTCCGGGCTCAAGCGAGCGCTGGATCTTTTGCATAGAGTTCATCCGCGCGTCGATCATGTCGATGTGGTGAAGGAGCTCCGCTTCGGGAAACATCGGCCGTACAGGCGAGCCGTATTCGGGTTCGTAGTGGTGCGACAGGATCATGTGTTCGAGGACCATCGCCACTTCTTCGCCGACACCGAGTTCCTTGCAAAGGCCGTCGATCTCGTTGATCTGGCTCGTGATGTGCCCGAGGAGCTTTCCTTTATCGGAATAATCCTCGACGACCCCGTTTTGATCCGAGACCATTTCGTCGATTTTTCCCAAATCGTGAAGGATCACGCCCGCGTAGAGCAGGTCTTCGTTCAGTCCCGGGTAGAGTTTTGCGAGCTCTTTGGCGGTACGAAGCATGCTGAGGGTATGGTAGAGCAGCCCCGAGCGCATCGCGTGGTGAACGCTTTTGGCCGCCGGGAAATACAAGATCTCCGATTCCCTATCCTTTAAGGCGCGTCTCGTTACTTTTTTGATGTCCTCGTTGCCAAAGTCCTCGACCGTCTCTAGGATCTCCTCATACATCGCTTCCGGTTCTTCCGGGGCGGTTTCGATGAAATCGGCGAGCGTTACGCTGTCACCCTCGTTGGTCCGGCGGATCTTTTGGATATCGAGCTGGAGGTTGTCGTTAAAGCTCTTGCCCTTGCCGATGACGGCTACGAGCGTTCCCTGTGTAAAGCTCTCGGTCTCTTCTTTTCCGACGTTCCATAAAAAGCCCGTCACCTCGTTGTAGTCGGTGTCGCTGAGTACGAGCTTGATGAACTGGCTGCCGTTTTTGCTGGTCCGTACGGCGGCGTCGCGGATAAACAGGTAGCCGCGAAACGGTTTGTCGACTTGTATCTGATCTATTTTCAAAGCCATTCCTCTTTCACGTTTTCCGGATGTTCCTTCTTATATTTTTCAAGTCCCTTAAGCAGCACGTCTACGGCCCGGGACAGGTCTTTTTCGTTTAATACGTACGCCAGGCGGATCTCATCTTTCCCGTCTTCGGGGTTTAGGTAAAAATCGCTGGCCGGCGTGAGTACCAGGGACTCTCCGTCGTCATCAAAATCCTCGATCATCCAGGAGATGAACTCCTCCGCGTCTTTGACCGGGAGTTTTACCATGTAGTAAAAGGCGCCGGTCGGCTTTTTTGCCACGATGTCCTCTCGGTCCTTTAACTTATCGTAAATCACGTCCCTGCGTTTTTCGTACTCCCCGATCGTCTTGTCGAAAAAGGACGTGTCGAGCTTGAACAGTTCCGTCGCGCCCTGTTGGTCGACGCTCGAGACGGCGAGCCTCATCTGACAGAGTTTTCTAACCGCTTTTAGAAAGTCGCGGTTTTTTGATAGGATAAAGCCGATTCTTGCCCCACAGGCCGAAAAGCGCTTGGAGATGCTGTCGATGATGATCGTGTTTTCCTTAAGCTCGGGAAACTGTCCCGGCGAGATGTACTCGAGTCCGTCGTAGATGAACTCGCGGTAGACTTCATCGGCGATAAAAAACAGGCCGTACTTCAGGCACAGCCGGCTCAGGTCGTCCATCTCTCTTCGGTCAAAGACCTTTCCCGTAGGGTTGTTCGGATTGGTGATTAAAATCGCCCGGGTCTTATCGGTGATGAGCGACTCGATCACGTCCTTGTCCGGGAGCGCGAACTGGTTTTCGGCGTACGTCGGGATCC
>CANRHG010000091.1 GCA_947630385.1 uncultured Eubacteriaceae bacterium | reverse complement strand
ACTATTATTTTATAGCGTTTGAGTGGTTTTATCAATTTAATTTTAACCTTCTCGTCGGCTTAGTCGGATAATTTATGGAAATCTAAAATTTTAGTTTTTTGGCCATGCTATCAAAATTAGAGAAATCATGACCCATTTCCTGGCGATGCGCGATGAGCCTGTATTCTTCTTTCTTGAAATCCCGACGAACAAAAACGAAGAAAATCTCGTCGCTCCGAAAAAAGTGGAAACCTACCATAAGGACGTATACTATCTCGACGGCTGCTCGTTGCTCAAAGCCGTATCTATCCTGGACCGTTTTGGGAATATCCTGTTCAACGACGGCTTTTCTTCTTTTGGTTTTGGAGGGCATCTCAGTGGAGATGAGATCATGTTCGGCAAGTATAATTTTCTCGACCTTTCGAGCGAGAACATCGACAAGTTCTCCGGATTTTTTGAAGCGCACGGAATTAAAGAAACCGAAAGTCTCAAAACGGCTTGGAGCTTCTTCTCCGAAACCAGCCCAGGTATCAGTAATAGCTACGAAGAAGACAGAAAGACCGTCTACGACCTACCGGAACTTCTTAAAGAAGAAGGATTGTATTTTGCCGAGCGAAGAGAGGATGACTGACGGAAAAATAAAAAGTCCTGCTCAAAGTGGTACCGTTTAAGTGGGACCATCTCGAGCAGGGCTTCGGTTCTCCTCAGAACTCAGAATACACTCGTCCTATCATAACAGAAGAGACCGGAAGAAATAAAAAAGCCGGGCGTATCCGCTCAGCTCATATCGTTACTTTCGGGCTTTGATTATTAATCTGTCAGCCACTTCTTTGAGTTTGACCGCTGTCTCAGCAAGCCAGTTGTAATATTCGTCCCAACGCTCCCTGTCATTCGGTGGAGCGTCTTTGCTGACGATTATTTTCGAGTCGATGTTGGCTTCCCTGAACTCAACAGGTTCGCCCATAATTTCATCGATCTGGTCCCTGTATTCTTCCAGTCGGTGGAATTCTTCTTTGTTATTTCTGAAGTAGATAGAAGCTTCCAGCTTGTTTTTTTGGGTACTGATATAGAGGTCAATGAAGATGCCGGAGATTCCGATAGCCACATTCTTCCAATTGTCTGTAGAAGGCTTCGTCTTGTTGAAGGTTTTAGCATACCTGCAGTCTTTCGAGTAGATGTACTTGTTGAAACCTTCCCAGAAATCAAGACGGAATTTCTGAAGTTGAGTCAACTCTTTGTTCGTTTTGACTGATTTTGCCCATTCGTTAGGCTTTTCGACGATATTAAACCGGATAGCCGGCTTGGAGTTATCGATTTTCCACAGTTCAATTTCGATCAGAAAGAAACCCGTTTCTTCGTCCGTATGCTGATTCAACCATTCGATTGCTTGCCGGTGCTCCGGTCTTGCGCTCTTGACTATCCAGATAATAGTAGAGGCGTTCTTCCCGGAGGCGTAGGTGATGATCTTACCGAGATGGTCGTGGTCGGTCGATTCCAGCTGGTTTTCGATGATTACAGGTTTGCCAGTAGTTTCTTCGGTAGCATACAAGTCCAACTTGAAGTCGCCCACAAAAGATTCCCTTTCTTCAACAATCAAGTCCATGCCGATCGCCGAACAGAGCAGGTTGAAATTCGCCTCCTTTGCCAGCCACTTCGTAAAGTCGTAGGCTTCGTTGGGCCATATCTTCCGCAGGTTGTCAATTTTTTCAAGATTCCCTAATTGTTTGCTCATTTATCTTTATCCTGAAAACCTTTAATCACTCAGTGAACTACTCGGAATTGAGATACTGAGTAGTTCTCTTGTAACAATTTCTTCTTTAAACTCGTATTTTCCTTTGTTCTTCTAAAGCTTTGATTTGAACTTTCAGTCCAATAAGTTCATATCAACTTCCTCGGAAGCTTCTTTTGCTTCAACCTCTTCTCGCAATTCAGTTAATCTCTTTCCATGATACGTGAAAAATTTACTGCCCTGCAAAGAATCTTTGCCTTCAAGCTTTTGAGCTATAGGAGATAAGTAGGTTTCTTCTCCTTCGAACAAGACTTTCCGATTGCTGATGACCGTTGCCTTAATCGTGGGGTCGTTTATGTAACAGATTTCTTCTCCCGGCTCGATTCCAATCATGTCAAAAGAAAGAGGATCACGCCTTTTTGCTTTTTCTCTTGCTTCATTCGCTTCGTTTTCTTGTCTTTTATCTTCTTCTGATTTCTTATATAACTTCAGTTTGTCTTTGCAGCCGTGGATCTCCGCCATGGCTTTAAGAAGAGCATAGGCATCTTCGGGAGCCATCTCAAAAAATTCTCTGGTTCGTTTTTTACCTTTATTGATATTAACGATACGTAAATCTGGATTTATTTTGTCAATCAATAAATGCAATTGTTTATCCGCAAGTTTTGTTTCAACTTCGTAAGAGGCATAAAGTCGGAAGGAATACGGAATGCATTCGCTTCGGTTAAGTTCATTCAACCTTTGTTTCAGATTTTGAGTATAGCCTATTTTAACAAGATCTGGATATGACGGGTTAGTAAGGATGTATATATAGCCTTTTTGTGATTCCATTTTAGTTATCTAAGTTAAGATCGCTTCCAAAATACTGGTCAACCAGTTCCTGCAGCGTTCCTTCTTTGGCGGCTTTTGATGCATCTGCCTGAACGAAATTTTTCGTATTTGCTTTTAAGTTTTCGTCAAACCCTAAAATGTAGTTAGTCGCGATGAGATAAATGATGCGAGACGGAGCCATACCATAGACCTGATGTTCAAGGATGTGCTCAATCCGCTTCCGGTCGTCCGGGATTTTTTCTTTCATCTTTTCGTTGCGAAAAAGTCGTTTTACAATCTCCGCAATGTAGAGCCCAGATTTCATGTAGAGATCTGCGAAAGTGTGATCCGGATCGTCAAAGCAGCCCGGGTCGTTTTTTTCCAGCTCGTCCACCATCTTTTTTACAATCCATTTCGGCGTAAAAATCTGATTGGTCTTTTGCGGTGGGATGTAGTCGAAGATGTCTTCTGCGTTTTGAACTTCAAAGTAATCGGCGAGTTCCTGCCTTTTGTTCAAAAACTCCTGTATGGAATCGTTGAAGACAACTTCGTCGAAAAAGCCGTTGTAATGAATCGTCTCTCCTGTTTTTTCATCTTCGTAGTCAAACCCGTCCCGCAGAAGTCTAAAGTCCTCTTCTGTGATTCCGGTTACTTCCTCGAAAACCGCGTCTTCCGTATAATCGTCGAAATTTTTGAGCTTTAGATTTTCGTCGCCATAGGCCATGATAAAACTTGGAATGGTCCTCGAGAATCCTCTAAGGTGGGCTCTAACGCCGTCTTCGACCTCCCGCTTTTGCCTGCTTTTGATGATTTCCTGAATCTTTCCGGCAGCTTTTGCTGGCTGCTGATCGGCCAGCTCTTTCGTTACCTGCACGATGCGCTCGTTCATCTCTTTAAGCGAGGTTTGGACGGCTTCGTTATAATCAACTTTGGCCTGCTCTTTTTCCTGAGTGGTTTTCGCTTCCTTTTTTCGGTGTTCCATCTCCGCCCGGACAATAGTTTCGGCATCAACGAAATCATCCCGGATTTTATTGAAGCTGTAGTCGATTTCTGCTTCGACCTCTTTTTTGATACGCTCTTTTTGAGGTTTTGTCAGCTCTGAACGTTCGACGACCGTATTTACGGCATTTTCGATAATCGCTTTTTTGGCAGTCTCGGTATAACCGTCGACCGCTTTTTTGACTTCTTCGGTCCGTTTATCTTCTTCGGCTTTTCCCAAAGCCTCCACGTCCGGCCGGCTTTCGTCGAGCGTTTCTTCCAAGACTTCGTAATATTTTTCTCCCAATACTTCTTTGGCCCGGTCAATAGCGTCTTTACTTGGGATATTAATTTCGTTGTTAAGGTCTACTGAATTCTTCAAGTCGTCGATTTGATCTAAGACCGTATCATGGCCCGATTTATCGAGTTTTTCTTCTTTGGCCTTCGGGAGCTTGTCGATAATCTCCCGTATCTCTTTTGGTGCGCGAATAACGTTGGCGATGTCCTTGAACAGAAAGTTAGACAGGAATTTGCGTTTGACGACTTCCTGGCTTTTGAGTTTCCTCGGGATCGAAAGGACTTTCGCCGCATCAAGCTCGATCATCTTTCCTTCTGAGTCCTCCCCAATCACCGGAAAGAAGTTAAGGAGTCTTTTTATATGTTTCTTTCGCTGCTCATACGTACCTCCCCTTGCTGTATCCGAAAGTAGGCTGTTGGCAAACTCGTCGAAGATTGTCAACGTCCTTGCAGGGTCAAAATCGAAGACGTAAGCGTTTTCTTTGCGGTACTCACGGCCGTCTTTTCCGGTAAAGGTATGGGGATTTTGCGCTCTGAAAGCTGCCTGCATATAAGAGGCCGGGCTTTTCATGTTCGAGAGCATAAGAACCCCGCTCCACTCTGGGACGGTCACACCAACCGTCAGCTGTCCCACAGATAGCGTGATCGTTTTGTCGTGATCTTTGATTGCTTTTTTTACCTTGTCGTAAGCGCTTTTTATCTGATGGTCGATTTTATCTTCACTCTCTTCATCGTCGAACTTTTCTTCGTCTATATTCCCGTCACCGGCCGCGACGACGATCTCATAGTCTTTGAAAATCTCGTCCTTTTTCAAAAGTTTAGCGAGCGCCTTGGCACTGTCGACACGGTTTAATATCCAAAGCGTATGCGAGAGTTCCCCTCTAAGCTGAGGGGTTGAAAAAGGGTATTTTTCACCGGTTGTAAGAGCCTTCAAGAACTTTTTGACTTCATCTTCATGAATAAACTTACCCCTATCATTAGTTTTGAAGAACTCGTTCAGGTCGAAAGCATAATCGACAAACTCGTCTTCCTCGTCGATGTAAACGCCTTTTTTCAGCTCGTCTTCGATCATCTCCGACATTTGGTAGGTGAACATATTTAGCCTCGGAAGACGTTCGTACGGGTTGTAGTCATCCCCCTGCCAGTTTTCTTTAGCCTCTTGCTCATCGGCGTAGGACCAGTTAAATATCTCGTTTTCGTCGAACTTCCCCTCAGCTATAGCTTTAAAGGGCGTGCCCGAAAGATGCAGCGTATGCTTGGTTTTGATCTTATCCAGGACTTTAAACGTTTTCGTCGTATCCACACCTTCGTGGGACTCGTCGATGATCAATAGGTCAAAATCCAGATCCTTGACCCAGTGCAACTTATCGTAGCTACCTCCGAGGTATTTCGAGCCTTTAAGGCCCTGGAGCGACTCGAAAGCGATAAATCCCGGGGCAGTGTCACGGTAATCTTTGTAAGCACGGCTTCGTAGATGGTCACGGTATTCTTCCCTCGTTAGGACACCTGTCTTCTCCCGCATAACGTTCGAATCGGATACGAAAAGATAATCCTTGTGCCAGCCTACAAACTTCGTGAAATCCTCGCGCCAGGAATTGGCGATGCTCGGCCGGTTGGTCACGATCAGAACTTTTTCAGCTCCCAGGGATTTGATCAGGTCGTAGGCCGCGAGCGTTTTACCGAATCTTGGCTTAGCGTTCCAGAGAAACTTTTTACCTCCAGACTTAAAATAATCTCTTGCCTCGTCAACAGCCTGCTGCTGTTCTTTTCTGAGAACGTAGGTCTGACCTTCGTCCGGAAGCGAAATCTTTCTTCCGGCAAAATCATAAAAGTGATTGTGAGCTGGACTAGGTTCGACCTCAAACCATTCGGTCCCTCTCTCCCTTTTGATGCCTTTGTATCGGGTAAGGTAGGAATGAAAATCATGGTCTTTAAAATACTCCGGTTCTTTATTTTTATTATAGGTAACGTATTTGGCCGTCTCCGACCATTCAAATTTAGCTTTGATGCCGGCCGTGTGAGTCTGTTGTCTTATCCGTTCTTCAGGTGTCTGCTTTTCGGTATAACCGATCTTAGTCCACCCTTCATGGTAAGTAACGTCAGGTGTGGTATAGGCGTAGATTGTCGGTTTAATCGGCACGGTTGTTTTGATTTTCTTTGAGACGTCCATTATTTCATTTCCTTGACGTGGGTTTCGATGAATTTTACTTCTTCATTATTTAAGCCGTATTTCTTATATAGCTGTTGATCGATTTCCGAGATGGATTTAGACCAATCGATATCTGAATTTTCTGTAAAATCTTGTAATGGAATGTTTCGAAAAGTATCTATACTATTATCTTGGGTTGTTTTTAATGTCCCTAATAGTAATCTTACAAATTTTGTTTTTATATAATTAAGACAATTTTCTGCTTCTTTTTCAGTCTCAAAATTACCAATGCCTATAAAGGTTTGAGTATAAGCTTCCATTGGTTTTAATATCTCAGGGTTGCTGAGGACTTCACCTAGTTTCCCTGAACCATTGACTCGTGCAACTATTACTTTCCATTTATTTAGATTAGGATGACTTATATCTATAAACAAATTAGGAAAATATCGCCAAACTCTTTTATTCTTGATTACACCGCGTACAGCAACACAATCTTTTGTTCTTCCTTCAGAGAAAAGAGTGACTTTTTCAAATATATTATTTCTAAAGCGTTTGTCTTTCCCATTACTTCCTATAACTTTTTTATATTCTGGATATGCTTCATAAAGTTTCTGTAAATCAAATTTCATTTGATTGAACATAATTGAAGTAATAGGTTTTTTATTATAATCGTTTGAGACTTTCTTTAAAATAGTTTTAATTTCTTCATAAGGAGTAAAAACCTTAATTGGTTTGTAAATTTCATTTTTATTAAAGAAACTAATGGCAATTCCACCTTTGATATCATTGTTTGGAAAAATATTTTCACCATCGGGTTCATAATACAAAATCTTGAAATGATTATTTTCAAGCATTTTTTTGTTCCACTTACTGGGTGTTCTTCCAGCATCGAATAAAAATCTCGCTGGATGAATTAATTCTACTTTATCAGCTATTTTATAAGTTTCATCCATGAAATGATGATATATTGGAGGAGCATAATTTTTTTGTTCTCCTGATGATTCGTCTTGATACGGCGGATTTCCGATTATATAGTCAAATTTCATTTCTACCTCACGAAGCTCTAAATTGTTCTTTTTTCTTACTACGCCAATTATATATCTGGCAAGGCTTACATGTTTTTTTTTGATCGCTGTCCGTGTTTTCTTCCATAGGCAGAAAGCTGATCTGCGTAAAGTCATTCTTTTGGGCTTTGTACGGCGGAAATCCCGTCAGCCCGTCCATCTGCCAGATATTCCACGCGATCCGGTTGATGAGTTTGCGGTATTCCTTTATGGTCGGCTTTCTATCCCAGTAGTAGAGAAGGTAATCTTCAAACGTCTTGAGCAGATTGATCCGGGCGATCAGCAGATTGTCGCCCTGAAACTCGTAGCCGTAGGTCGCTTCAACCGCTCTGAAGGCCCACTTGAGCCAGTCTTCTTCGGTTTTTGCGTTTTCTGACACGACCCTGAGCTTTCGGTCGAGCTGACCAATTCTTTCGGGAACGGGGATGTACCTTCCGGTCGTTGTATCGTAACGGCTGACCAGAAAAGGCGCCTCCCCGCAGGTGATCTCAAGCCTTCTGGAATCGACGTAATCCATCCATTTTCTTTCTTCAGAAAAGACGACCGCCTCAGAACGATTTTTTCCGTC
>CANRHG010000090.1 GCA_947630385.1 uncultured Eubacteriaceae bacterium | reverse complement strand
GTGGTCGAATTTACTTTTTATTCGTATGGTCTTCCTGCAGCTGCAGCCCCTCCGGTTTGGAGAGATAGTTGTACAGCCTGTACGAATGTGGCGGAGTATCCACGTTAAAAATTTGTAGTCCTATCTTTTATTATGTTTTATTAAAAAATTGATTGACTGCAAGATACTCTATCCGAAGAAGAGATAAAAACTGCAACGCAACCTTCTTCTTAAACTTTAAAGATTCAATTAGCTACAGGTTCATTATTGAAACTGTAGCTTTTCTATTATTAAGTAGAAAATACGGATATAAACTTCCGTCGAATAAAGTTATTTTCATCGACACAATTTCGAAATTTTATCTTCGTTTTTAAGTTCCTACTGATAGCTTTTAAGTAGGTCTTATACGACGTTTCTTATCTCATCTTCAATTATGTTAAAACGTGTAAATTCAGGAATAGCGGTTTGTTCAGCTTCTTTTAAAAGATCTTTATCCTTTGTTACGAAATCCAAAAGTTCCAAACTAGCTGGATATAAAGGTTCGCTAAGCTTACAATTACGGAGATCATCGTACCCGGGATAAATTTGAATTTCATTTATTCTACTCAAATAATCGAGCATCGCGAGCAAATACAAACTCTCTGGATACCATCCGCGGTTAAAATATCTTCGAATGTCATCTCGTTCCAACGTATCGATAATAAACTGCAAATCCCCAAGATTTTTTACCCGATGACATATAGCGCTTTTAAAAGTTTCAAAACTACAGCGTTCTTCGAGATAAGGGCCAACCAGTTGATCGATTGAAACGCCTAGGGTTTCTACTATTTTAAAAGCTGTTTTAACTTTGCAATCATCCATTTTTCTTTTACCGTCACACAGATCTTTTAATGTAGAAGAAGCGACGCCACTTAATTTGGATAATTCAGAAATGGTTAAATTCTTTTTTTTTCATTAAATCTTTTAACATCATTTTCTCCCTAAAACGATAAGTCGATTTTAAATATTGTTTTTTTCAAACCAAAAATTCTTCCCAGAAATATTACCATAAAATAACACTGCTAGACGTGAAAATTATTGGAGTTAAAGTAAGTTATGAGTTTCGCGGTCCTGATCTAAATAGAAATGGATTACGCAAGAAAAAAACTGAAAAGCACCGAAATTTCGAGATTTAAATTGATTTAAAAGCTTATAATGATATAATTAAGTGTTACGCTTCTTAAAAATGTTAAGGTTATAAGAAAAATTGTAAAAATAGATTAATTTTAATTTAATAATTAATAATTTTATTTTAACCATTTAAAATTATTTTGTTTTAAGTTCATTGCAAAACCTGTTTGATGCTAGATTGTAGAGAATAATATGAGTGATTTAAGTTTAAGTATCATTACCTCTGCCTTTGCGGCCGGTCTGTTATCTTTCTTCTCGCCTTGTATTTTTCCGCTGCTCCCGGTTTATCTTGGTTATTTTAGTGTCGATGAAGAAAGTAATTTGTCTTCGTCCCGTCGTACGTTAATAAAGTTATTAAAAACTTTGCTATTTATAGCTGGCATTTCCATTGTATTTTTTCTGCTCGGATTTGGCGCGGGAGCAATAGGATCTTTTCTATCGTCCCCTACTTTTACCATGATCTGTGGCTTTATCGTTGTTATTTTTGGTCTTCATTACGCCGGAATTATAGCGATTCCCTTTTTGGAACGTCAAAAGACCCTCAACTGGGATATCAATGGAAATGGCTATTTGAGCGTCTTTCTACTCGGGGTAGTCTTCTCTTTCGGTTGGACACCCTGTATCGGACCCGTTCTTGCTTCTATTTTAAGTTTAACGGCCCAAAATGGTAGCGCTATTGCCGGTGGTTGGCTTCTTATTGTCTATTCCCTAGGTTTAAGTATTCCGTTTTTAGTACTCAGTATCGGCACTTCGGTTTTTTTATCGAAGATCAAAAAGTTAAACCGGTATTTGCCTCAAATCAAACTTGTTGGGGGACTTCTTATTGCCGCTATGGGGCTTTGGATGATTTTCTCTCAGGGCCAGTTTGTAGGAAAAACCGATCAGATCGACCAATACGCACTGACGCAGGAAGTTCAGGATCAGGGAGAAGAATTTGTTTTAAGTTCCGTTGACGGTGAGACCATTAGTCTTTCCGATTATCGCGGAAAACCGGTTTGCGTTAAATTTTGGGGTACCTGGTGTCCGAGTTGCCTGGCGGGTCTTGAAAGTTTCGAAGAATTAGCTACGCAGGTAAATAGTAGTAACGAAGCGGTCGTTCTGTCTATCGCGGCTCCCGACTTTCATGGTGAGATGAGTTCGCAAGATTTTATCGACTGGGCCCACGGACAACAACTCACCTTTCCAATCCTATTGGATGAAGGGGCAAAAGTTAATCGGCAATTTAATCTCAAGGCTTACCCTTCTTATTTGTTCTTTGATAAAGCCGGCAATTTAGTCGAGACAAAACCCGGAGATATTAAAGAAGAAGAGATAAAAACTACTTTAGAAAAACTAAAAAATTAAATCTCAGTAGGACTTAACCGAAATTGTTCTACTGGGCTAGTAAGAGTTAAAATGTCACGAGAATTTGCTAAAAAATTACTTGTATTTGTTTTGATCGGACTTTTGTCGCTTTTCGTAATTTCTTGTGGAACCGTAAAAGAGGAAACCGCACAGACCGAAAAAGTAGTAAGCACCGTAAATACCGAAAATTTAAAGGAAATCTATTTTGCCGGCGGGTGCTTCTGGGGCGTAGAGGAATATTTTTCTAGAATTCCCGGCGTCTACGATGTGGTTTCCGGTTATGCCAACGGAAATACAGAAAATCCGTCTTATGAAGAAGTTTGTAACAACAACACCGGCCACGCGGAAACCGTTCAAGTCAAGTACGATCCCGAAAGCGTCTCGCTTAAAACTTTGACCGAACACTTGTTTAAAATAATCAACCCTACCTTAAAGGACCGCCAAGGTAACGACGTAGGCAGCCAGTACCGAAGCGGTGTTTATTATGTAAACGAGGAAGACGTAGCCGTTTTACAGGAAGTCTTTAGTGCCGAACAACAAAAATATAACAAGCCCATAGTGACCGAGTTACTCCCGCTTGAAAATTTCTATATAGCGGAAGACTATCACCAGGATTATCTTCAAAAAAATCCCAACGGTTACTGTCACGTTGACTTTAGTACGTTAGATGATATATCCGAAGCTTCTACCGGTAGCATCGTAGATCCGAGCAAATATACCAAGCCTTCCGATGAAGAGATCAAAAACATGTTGACCGAAGAACAATACGCCGTAACCCAAAACGCGGCTACCGAACGCGCTTTTGCCAACGAATTCTTCGACAATCATGAGGCCGGTCTCTACGTCGACGTCGTTACGGGAGAGCCGCTTTTTTCCTCAAAGGATAAGTACGACTCGGGCTGCGGTTGGCCTAGTTTTACCAAGCCAATCGACCCAGCAGTCATCGTCGAAAACGAAGACAACAGTCTCGGCCTGACCCGAACGGAAGTCCGCAGTCGTGTCGGAAACAGCCATCTAGGCCACGTTTTTGAGGATGGCCCAAAAGATAAAGGCGGGAAACGCTACTGCATAAACAGCTTATCCCTCCGCTTTATCCCATACGACCAAATGGAAGCGCAGGGTTATGGGGAATTTAAAACCCTCTGCGACAGTTACGGGGGTTAAAACCGTAGGGGTTCGTACTTAGAAAAAAGTTTAGAAGCTAAAAACAATTTGACCGATCGGAGTTTTTCCGGTCGGTCTTTTTTTATCTTTGATCCAGATCAGGCGACGATGACTTCGGTCTCTTCCCCGATGGCGTGGACCATGTTTTCCGGCGCCCCGGAATCGGTGATAAGGCCTGAAACGTCCTCCCAGTTTCCATAGGCAAAAAGGCCGGTCGTCGTAAATTTTGAGCTATCCGCCACCGTATAAACTTTTTTCGCGGCGGAGGTCACCCGTTTTTTAAAGTCCGCTTCGCTGTAGGAGACGGCCGAGGGTCCGTTTAGTCCGTTAAAGCCGTCCGAGCCCAAAAAAGCCACGTCGGCACGGATCGTCTCGAGGGCGTGATCGGCCCACCCTCCGACGGTCGCTTTCGAGGAAGAGCGGAGTTTTCCGCCCATGACGTAGACTTCGTTGTCGGAAGTGGATAAAAGTTGGGCTATGGTCAAAGAATTGGTAAAGACCGTCAGGTCTTTCATCAGTGCGATCTCTTTGGCAATGGCCGCGTTTGTGGATCCGGCGTCTAAGATCACCGCCCCGTTTGGAGGGATCAGGGTGACCGCCTTTTGGGCGATCCGCTTTTTTTCTTCGGCGTTGACGCTTTCTTTATCGTCGATCGAGCGCTCGATAAATTCGGTCTTGGCGACGGCGCCCCCGAAACTCTTTTCGGCAATGCCCTCGTTGTCGAGATAGATGATATCCTTTCTTATCGTTTCGGTCGTAACCCCAAAACGCTTGGCGAGCTCCCCGACTTTTATGCTGCCCTCTTGCATTAATATTTTAGCGATCTGATTTCTGCGATCTGCGCTTAACGAACGTTTCATTACTTCC
This sequence comes from uncultured Eubacteriaceae bacterium, assembly GCA_947630385.1. Classification (GTDB taxonomy): domain Bacteria; phylum Bacillota; class Clostridia; order Eubacteriales; family Eubacteriaceae; genus CANRHG01. The sequence continues at coordinate 3,106 of CANRHG010000090.1, read as the reverse complement.
CATTATACCAAAATCGCAACACTATCCAAACTTTAAATTGTGATTATTTTTTATGTTTTCCGACATTTCTGGTACTGTATTGACTTAAAAATGCGATTATAAACTAATTCGCAATTTATAACTAAATTTTAGCAATTATTCGCAAAAATTTTCTTGCGTTATTTTTCGATTTTCCTATTGACTCCAAACATTCCCAACTGTATAATGTTTGCAACAAATTAATAAAGGAGTGTTCATGCAAAAGAAAGCTGTACAGTTTGGCGCTGGCCTCATAGGCCGAGGCTTTATCGCCGAACTCCTGCACGACAGCGGTTACAAAGTCGTCTTTGCCGACGTCGTCGATGACGTCGTCGACCAGATCAAAAAAGACGGCGAATACCCGCTTTTTACGATCGAAGAAGACTACGCGCCAAAGATCATCGATAACATCGACGCCTACTCTACGATCAAAGAACCGGAAAAAGTCATCGATGAGCTTCAGGACGCACAGGTTTTGACGACGTCCGTCATGGCGACCAATCTGGACAAGATCGCGCCTTTGATCGCAAAAGCCCTGAAAAAACGCGTCGGGAACAACCCCGAAAAAATCACGGTCATGGCCTGTGAAAACGCGATGATGGGAAGCGATATCTTAAAGGAAGAGATCTTAAAGACCGGAGAGATCGGTGAAGAAGAGCTCGAAGAAGTAGCGGTTTTTCCGAACACGGCGGTCGACCGCATGGTCTTTGCCGGCGAGCACGACGGCAAAAAGGGCATCGAAGTCGGAAAAAATTACGAACTGGCCATAGAAAAGGACAAACTCGTAAATCCCGACGAAGAGATCATCAAAGGTGCCCATTACGTCGACAATCTGGAAAAATACCTCCAGCGTAAGATTTTTATCATCAACAACGGCCACGCCGTCAGCGGCTACCTCGGAAAGCAAAAGGGTTATACGACACTTCAAGAAGTGTTAAACGATCCCGAGCTTCTCGAACAGGTCAAAGCGACGATGATGGAATCGGCCAGGGCCTTAGAAGCCCACTACGGTTTTGACATCGATGAACTCGAAACCTACATGAACGAGATGATGATCGACCGTTGGACGCTTCCGGGGGTTGTAGACGAGATTCACCGCATCTCGAGAGAGCCCATCCGTAAGATCTCAAAGGGGGACCGGATCTTAGGACCGGCACAGCTTTGCGAAGATTACGGGATCGACAACGTAAACCTTCTTCGAGGTGTTGCGCACGCTTTAAAGTATGAAAATCCGGAGGATTCTCAAGCCGTGGAACTTCAAGAGTTTATCAAAGATCACGGCGTTGAAGAGGCGATTACGAAATACACCGGCCTGACACCGGAAGACCGGATGTACAACGTAATTTTAGAAGAGTATCACAAAATTTAAGGGGAGTCATGAAAGAGAAACTTCAATCTTTTGGCCGTTTTCTAAGCGCGATGATCATGCCCAACATCGGGGCCTTCATCGCTTGGGGACTTATAGCCGCATTATTTATCGACACGGGCTGGATTCCAAACGAACAGTTAAATTCTTTGGTCGACCCGATGTCGCACTACCTGCTACCGATTTTGATCGCTTTCTGTGGCGGCCGTCTGCTAGATGACCACCGCGGTGGCGTCTGCGGAGCTATCGCCGTCATGGGGGTCATCGTTTCAAACGAAAACCCACAGTTCTTGGGCGGTATGATCATGGGACCGCTCGCCGGCTACTGCATGAAGATGTTTGACCGCATGATGTCCGGACACGTCAAAGCCGGATTTGAAATGCTCGTCGACAACTTCTCCGTCGGTATTATCGGTGGTATCCTAGCGATCCTGGCTTACTACGTCTTTGGACCCGCGATCACGCTACTGACCGAATGGATGGCCGCCGGTGTTGGATTCTTCGTCGATCACGGTATCTTACCGCTTGCTTCGATCCTCGTCGAACCGGCCAAGGTCTTATTCCTAAACAACGCCATCAACCACGGTATCTTTACCCCACTCGGACTCGACCAAGTCGATGAAATGGGTAAATCGATCTTCTTCCTGATCGAATCCAACCCAGGACCCGGTCTTGGAATTCTTATTGCTTATTGTATCGCTGGTAAAGGAAGTGCCCGTGATACCGCTCCCGGAGCCATCATCATCGAATTCTTCGGTGGGATTCACGAAATCTTCTTCCCTTACGTTTTAATGAACCCGATTTTGTTGGTCGCCCAGATCCTCGGCGGAATGACCGGTGTCTTTATCGAATCCATCACCGGCGCGGGTCTTGTCGGTCCTGCCTCTCCTGGCTCGATCATCGCGATTCTTGCCATGTGTCCGAGATCCGGAGGGATGGTCGGTGTACTCCTAGGCGTAGCCGGAGCCGCAATCGTTTCGGCGGTCATCGCCACCCCGCTACTTAAGATCTTTGGAAAAGACGAAGACTTAGAAGCGGCGCAGAGCAAGATGCAGGAAATGAAGGGCACCAAAACCGCTCCGGTTTCGGTCTCGACCAATCCCGCGGACATCAAACACATCGTCTTTGCCTGCGACGCCGGCATGGGCTCATCGGCCATGGGCGCTACCGTTTTAAGTAACGCGCTTAAAGAAGCCGGACGAGGCGATATCGAAGTCGAACACGCCTCCGTTTCTTCGATTCCTTCGCACGCGCAGATCGTCGTGACCAATAAAAACCTGAAAGAACGGGCCGAAAAATCCGCCCCTCAGGCGCAGCTGGTTTTAATCGATAACTTCATGAACGCTCCAGAATACCAGATGCTCGCCGATCAACTTTCCGGAAACGCTCCGGCAGAGGAAGTAACGGAAGTTGAAGAAGTCACGCCGGTCGAAAGCACAGGAATCGACAACACCAAGATCCTAAGGGTCGAAAACATCCTGACCAACCAAAAGCCGGCAGAAAAAGAAGTTCTGATCCGTACGGCCGGACAGATGCTCGTAGACAGCGGTTATGTCGAACCGGACTACATTGAAGGCATGATCAAAAGAGAGGAAACCTTCGCTACGAACATCGGAAACGGGATCGCCATCCCGCACGGTGTTGAAGAAGCCAAAGCTGCCGTCAAAGAAACCGGGATTTCCGTACAGACTTTCCCACAATCTACACAGTGGGGCGACAGCG
>CANRHG010000089.1 GCA_947630385.1 uncultured Eubacteriaceae bacterium | reverse complement strand
TCTAGAAACTGAAGAAAAACTCGAGGAAAGCCCGAAGGAAGCGGTAGAAGACGAGCCCGTGGAAGAAGCTGAGCCGGAGGTGGAGACCGAGCCGATCATCCTCGAAGGACCGGTGGCGCCGCAAGAAGAAGAGCCACCTAAGCCCAGTAAAAAAATAAAACACCCGCCGAGAGAGAAGAAAGTTATCAACATACCGCCGATCACGGTATCGCCCGAGGTTCTGGTCTCAGCCAAGGAAGTCGTAAGCCACGACCACGACCGTTATTATTTTAAAGAACGCGGATCAAAAGAAAATTTAAGCGAGATTTCACAGGCCCCGGTCGAGGAAATTTTAAACTACCTTGAAAACTTTATAGAGAGTGGGGGCTTTACCCTGCCCGAAAAGAGCGAACTCGTAAAGGACCTTTATCTTTCGCTCAAGACCTACCCACTCGTCGCGCTAACGGGTCCGAGGGGAAACAGCGTGGATCTGTTCACGCGCCTGTTTACCGGCGCGCTCGGCGCGGATTTTGAAAACGGACGCTTCTTACAGGTACGTATGATGAATCTTGACGAGCCCAACCAAAAGATGTTCGGCTCCTATAACGCCTATACGAACCAGTTCACCGAGGGGGTTTTGACGGATTTTATACTACAGGCCATTCGAAACCCCGAGCTTCCGTACTTTTTGTACCTAAAAGACTTAAAACTCGACGCCGACGCCGACTTTTTGGGCGATCTGATCGCGCTGCTCGACACGAGACGTCGCGTTGACGGGGAAGTCGTGACCGATCCGGTCCTCGGGATCGAGCGTTTTGGGAGCGATAAAGTAGCCTACGAGCGCTACGGAAGGCTCTACCTACCGGATAATCTGTTTATCCTGGCCGATATAAACGGGGACGACTACAGCGAAAAAGAGCTAAAGCTCCTTGACCATCTGAGCGTGATCCCGGTCACACCGGAAGCGCTGTCCCTTAAGACGGCGGGGCCGGTGGAACCGAAAAAATACGGCAGTAGCCCGCTAAGGGGTGAGATCTTAAACCTCGTCGAAGCCGGAGACGAGGTCGATAAGATCAAAGAGATCATAACACTGCTCGAAGCGATCAACTCCGTCCTCTCCCGTATCAGCGCCCAGATCGGTCCGAAAGAAAGGGACCAGATCTGTATTTACCTTTTGTATAACGCAAAAGAAGGGCTCCTCTCCCAGGACGACGCCCTGGACATGGCGATCCTTCAGAAGATCCTTCCGAGGATCTACGGCGGGGGAAAAGAAGTCGAAGACGTGATCATCGATTTGTTCAAAGTCTGTGCCGGCGTCAGAGACGAAGAAGCCGCGTTTAATTATCCCGGAGAGGGTGGGCTCTTTCCCAAGAGTGCCCGAAAGCTGTCCGAAATGGCAAAACAGCTCTTATCGGACGGCAAAACGCAAGTATTAGATTAAAAGAGCCGGCGCGGCCGGCTCTAAGTATTTATGACCGTTAAAATCGCTAAACTAAGAAGTCTGTTAAACAATAAATATATACTGGCCGCGCTCACCGTCGTCTTATCCCTACTACTCGCCTTTATAATCGAAGAATTTTTTATCAATTACGGCCAGTTTATGACCGATAGGGTAAACAACGACGACGTGACGATCTCGACCGATCGGCTCGTGATCAACGCGGACGGGACCTACAGTACCCAGGGGGAGGAAAGCGGGGTCATCATCTTTAATTTTAAGCCCGCTTACGTCTATAAGCTGCGCTTTCGCATTCAGACGCAGCGTCCGACGAACTACGAATACGCGGTGATCTCGGATAAAGGCGACGTCGTCGGCGACCGGACGATCTATCCGGAGTTTAAAAGCGGGGACCTCGAGACCGCGGTACTCAACACGACCTGTGACTCGGCCTCCATCTTTTTACTGACCGACTCTCCGACGACCTTTAGGCTCGAAGATTTCAGCTTTGACTACGATTTTAGCTTTAATCCGATCCAGTACGTCACGGTCTTTATCTTGTGTATGGTGATTTTAACGGCGCTTTGGGCCCTGTTGGGCTTTATCCGCTTTTCGTATTCGTGGCTCGGCGCCTTTATCATCCTAATCGTCGGGATCATGCTCTCCTACCTCGTCCCCTACAGTTATACCTGGGACGAACAGGCGCACTTTGTGCGGGCTTATTACCTGTCCGAGGGGGTTGTCGACGTCCACGAAGACGACACGGCCGTCTTCCCGTACCACCTAGAGTACGAAAACGACCACGACTACCGCAGTGTCGACGATTATTATAAGTACTTACATGAGATCGAAGAACTAAGAATAATACCCGATACGACCAGAAGTATCGAGACGACGGCCAATACCTACCTTTTTCTACCGTATGTTCCCGCCGGGATTGCGATCTTTATCGGACGGCTCTTCGGGCTAAATTTTTATTATCTAAATATTTTAGCCCGAATCAGTAACGTAATTCTTTACACCGTCCTCGTCTTTTTCGCGCTGCGCCTGTTTCCGTCGAACAAGAAGCTCTTTTTCTTTTTAGCCTTACTCCCAAACATGCTCCTTGGGGCGGTGACCCCGGGACCGGGGGCGTGGCTATCGGGCTTTATGTTTTTTACCGTAGCCCTGATCGCTTATATCAAAGAAAGAGAAATGGAGGTCGGCTGGCTCACTTACGCCGTTTTAATGCTCCTTTTTTTGTTTATCACGATCGGGCGGATGACGTACGGCTTTTTCTTTTTACTGATCTTTCTTATCCCAAGAGATAAGTTTAAAGGTAAGCTCTTAAAGTGGGTCTATCCGGTCATAACGGTGGTTCTAATGGTAGCGAGCATGTTCTACGTCTACAATTATTCGAGCGTGATGGGGCTATCGACCTTCGAAATGCCCGACGTAGACGTGGACGAACAGATGGCTTTTGTCCTTTCCAATCCGCTGCGCTTTATACGGATCGCGTTGTCCTTTACCTTTAACCTGTTCCTGTCCGACTCGTTCGGGGTCTATCCGGGGGATCTGGCAAACGTGGGCGAGCTGATCTTTGTGGCCTCGACCCTCGCTACGATCTATCTTCTTATCCTGTCCCTGTGCGGCAACGAAAAGCGGCTCGTCTTTGATAACGCAAAAGACCGCGTCCTAATTATTATTCTTTGTCTACTATCTCTCGGGGCGACGGAAGCGGCGATGTACATCTCCTTTTCGAGGGTCGCCGGGACCTACCTTGCGGGTTTTCAGGGAAGATACGTCTACGTCGTCTTTATCCTGTTTCTTACGGTCCTTCAGGGAAAGCATTTCGAGTTTAACTTTAATACCAAAGTTTTAAACGCCGTAAACGTCACCTTTAGTCTGTTTCTCATCTGCCAGATGATGGCGCTGATTTTAAGGTATTTCTACATGTGAAAAAAGCCCGCGCTGGGCGGGCTAATTTAGGATTTCAAACGAGCGCGTAAGAATTTCTTTTAAGCGCTCGTTTTCTTTTTTCAGGTACAAATAGCCGAGTAGGGCCTCAAAGCCCGTGGCGTAGCCGTAATCTTCGATGGTACTCGAGCGCGGCACGTTTTTTACGGCGTTTTTCCCTTTCTTGACCATCCGGATCTCGGCCGGTGAGAGTTCGTCCATAAGCGCTTTAACCGCTTTGGCCTGGGCGTGGGCCGAAACGAACTCGACCGAATGCTTATGGTAAGCGCCGATCTTTCGGGTCTCGGTGTTGATCAAACGCTCACGGATATAAAGCGAGTAGACCGCGTCCCCGATCCAGGCAAGACTTAAGGGCGAAAGCCTCTTTAGTTCTTTGTCTAAATTTTCTTCCACTTGACCCCTTCTCGGGTATCCATGAGCTCGATCCCGCGCGCCTTAAGGCTGTCCCTTATCTCGTCGGCCCGGGCAAAGTCCCGATTCTTTCTGGCCGCCTGGCGCTCGTCGATCAGAGCCAGGATCTCGTCTTCCAGGATCGTATCGAAGTCGTAGCCGATATTAAGTACCCCCGTTAGGGTGTCAAAGAGCGCGCTCGTTTCTTCTACGGCTTGTCTACTACTGTCTTCGTTTAAAAGCGAGTTGGCGTCCCGAATTAATTTAAAGACCACGCTGATCGCGTCGGCCGTGTTTAGGTCGTCGTCCATAAAGGCTTCAAATTCGGTCCGCACGTCTTTAAGACTTTCCACAAACGCCTTTTCCTCGTCCGTCATTTCTTTGTCTGTCGTTTTATCTAGCAGATAAGTAAAATTTCGCTTCGCGTTTTTTATCCGCTCGAGGGCGTTATCGGCCTGGATGATCTGTTCTTCCGAGAAATTAAGCGGGCTCCTGTAGTGGGCCATTAACATAAACAGCCTTACGGCCTGAAGGTCGTATTTTTTAGCGATGTCCCTTACGGTAAAGAAGTTGCCCTTGGATTTACTCATCTTCTCATCGTCGATGTTTAGGTAGCCGTTGTGGACCCAGTAGTTTGCGAACCGGCACCCGCAGGCGCCTTCGCTCTGTGCGATCTCGTTTTCGTGGTGCGGGAAGATCAGGTCCTGCCCACCCCCGTGGATGTCGATCGTATCCCCGAGTAGGGAGGTACTCATCGCCGAGCACTCGATGTGCCAGCCCGGTCGTCCCGGACCCCAGGGGCTGTCCCAGTACGGCTCGCCCTCTTTTTTGGCTTTCCACAGCGCAAAGTCTAGGGGACTGTCCTTGTCCTCGTCGACGGCCACGCGCGCCCCGCTCTTTAGGTCTTCGATATTTTGCCCCGAGAGTTTTCCGTACTCCTCAAAATTTTCCACCTTATAGAAAACGTTTCCGTCCCGCTCGTAGGCTTTTCCGTTTTTTATGAGTCTATCGACCATGTCGATGATCGCGGGCATGTTCTCCGAGACCCTCGGGTGGATCGTAGCCGGTCGTACCCCGAGGGCCTTTGCGTCTTCAAAGTAGGCTTTTATGTATTTGTCGGCGACTTCTTTTGCCGAGATGTTCTCTTCGGCCGCGCGGTTTATGATCTTATCGTCGACGTCGGTGAAGTTTTGCACGAAGGTCACGTCGTTTCCTTTGTATTCGAGGTAGTTTCTCAGTACGTCAAAGACGATGGCGGGTCTTGCGTTTCCGATGTGAATGTAATTGTACACGGTCGGGCCGCACGCGTACATTTTCACCTTTCCTTCGGTGATCGGTCTAAATTCTTCTTTTTTTCGATTTAAGGTATTGTAGAGTTTCATTGGTTAAGATTATATCAGAGCCTCAAGCCGTTACAATTTAGAAAAAGATTCATGGTAGAATAAAATGATATATTTTAAATGGGGGTAGGAAAATGAAGACAAACGTAGAAGTCTTGGCGCAGGCCTTGTCGAAGCTCAACGATCCACAGCAGACCTTAGACCTACTCGAAGATCTCATGACCAAAAGAGAGCTTGAAGAAATCGCCCAGCGCTTTTCCATCGCCCTATCTTTGGATCAGGGAAAGACCTTTAAGGAGATCACGCGCGACTCGCACATCTCGTCGACGACGGTGACGCGCGTCAACCGGTGCCTGAAGAAAAACAAAGGCTACCGGGCGGCCCTGGACCAACTAAAAAGAGAAGAGAATGCGCAAATTCAATAAATCGCATAAATTAGACAACGTTTATTACGACATTCGCGGTCCGGTCGTGGAAGAAGCCAACCGGATGTTGGAAAACGGACTGGACATCATACAGTTAAATACCGGAAACCCGCCGCACTTTAATCTCATGGCGCCCGACGAAGTCATCCAGGACGTTATCGCCAATCTTAAGGCTTCGGAAGCTTACTGCCACCATAAGGGGATCTTTCCGGCCAGAAAAGCCATCGTTCAGTACTACCAGACCAAAGGCCTAAGGGACATCGACGTCGATGACGTCTACATCGGTAACGGCTCGAGCGAGCTCGTAACGATCTGCGTACAGGCCCTGTTAAACGAGGGAGACGAGATCCTAATTCCCAAGCCGGACTACCCGCTTTGGACGGCCTCGACCGTCATGGCCGGGGGAAAGGCCGTACATTACGTCTGCGACGAAAAAAACGGTTGGGAACCGGACATCGACGACATTAAAAGCAAGATCACCGAAAAGACCAAAGCGATCGTCGTCATCAACCCGAACAACCCGACCGGGGCGGTCTACTCAAAAGAGACCTTAAAGCAGATCGTCGATCTGGCCGTCGAGCATGAGCTGATCATCTTTGCCGACGAGATCTACGACAAGATCATCTACGATAACGTCCCGTTTACGCCACTGTCGACGATGACCAAAGACACGCTCGTGATCACCTTTAACGGGCTTAGCAAGTCCCACCGCGTACCCGGCTTTCGCGTCGGTTGGTGCGTGATTTCCGGAAATAGGGACATAGCCCGCGACTACATCGAAGGGATCGACCTGATGGCGAGCTCCAGGCTCTGTGCCAACGTCCCGGCCCAGTACGCGATACAGACCTCCCTCGGAGGTTATCAGAGCATCGACGATTATACGAAACCGACCGGACGCCTGTACAAGCAGCGCGACATCTGTTACGAGCGCTTAAACCAGATCGACGGGATCTCGTGCGTAAAACCCCAGGGAGCGCTTTACGCTTTTCCAAAGATCGACATCAAGCGCTTTAACATCACCGACGACGTTCAGTTCGCCCTAGACCTACTAAAACAGCAAAAAGTGTTGATCGTCCAGGGGACGGGCTTTAACTGGAGCGAACCCGACCATTTTCGAATCGTATTTCTGCCTAACCCGAACGAACTGAACACGTGCATGGACCGGATCGAACGTTTCTTTAGTACCTACCGGCAAAAATGATGGAAAAATTTCACTCGGACGGCCCGCGCGACACCGAAGAAATCGCAAGTAATTTAGCTGGGCGTCTTGGGCCCGGAAAGCTCGTCTTCTTTAAGGGACCGATGGGGGCCGGAAAGACCTTTTTTATCAAAGCCCTCGTGAAGGCCCTGGGAAGTAAAGACGACACGAGTTCGCCGACGTTTGCGCTCGTAAACTCGTATGACTCCCCGAAAGGTGAGATCCACCACTTCGATCTGTACCGCCTGTCGGACTTCGACGAACTTATCGAGATCGGTTTTGAGGATTACTTAAGTGGGGACGCCCTCGTGCTCGTCGAGTGGCCCGAAATTGCCCAGGACGATTTTGAACCCGACGCCGTCATAAACTTTGAGATCACAGGAGACGAGGCGCGGGAGATATCCGTAGATTTAAGATGAAAGAGAAAATAGCCGTAGTGATCGTCGCGGCCGGTAACGGATCGCGCATGAGCCAAAACCAGAACAAGCTGTTTTTGGACCTCGCGGGAAAGCCGTTACTGGCGCGTACGATTTCAAAATTTTACGATCTCGACGAGATCGACACGATCGTCGTAACCTTAAACCCCGACGATTACGAGAGATTTGAAGAAGAAATTCGAAAACCCTTTGGGTTTGAGCGCGTAAAAGTCGTCGAAGGCGGCGCCGACCGCCAGGAGAGCGCCTACAAAGGGCTCTTGTCCCTAGACGAAGACACCGACCTCGTCCTCATCCACGACGGGGCGCGCCCTTTTACGGACGAAGAGGTCATCACCGACTGTATAGAAAAGACCAGGGAGCACGGGGCGGCCGTGAGCGCGGTCCCGGCGAGCAATACGATCAAGGAGTCCTCGGACCATACCTTTGTCGACTTTACGCCCGTCAGGGAAAAGCTCTACGAGGCCCAAACACCACAGGGGTTTCATTACAA
>CANRHG010000088.1 GCA_947630385.1 uncultured Eubacteriaceae bacterium | reverse complement strand
ATCCAGTTCTTTTTTAAAAACCAGTCTTAAGGCTTCGTCAAACTCAAACACTTTAGGATAAGACTTAAAAGGAGTCATCGTTTCAGGAAGATCATCTTTAAGTCTGCAAAGGAGAGACTTACTCATCTGATCTACCCGACTGATTCGCTGCTTTGGTAAATTAAACTCTAAAAAAGTCGTTGTCTGATCGACATATTTTAAACTTCACAGTAGCCGGAGAAAGTAATGAACGTAACGGTCGTAAAGCGGGACGTGAAAACTGTTATAGGTCCTGCGATTTAAAGAGTTCTTTTAGGTTATGATTTTATATTCCAGGATCAAATCTGACTTATTTTAACCTCAGAATTCTTTTAGTTTTCTCGTCTTAAAAAAATGTTTGACAAATCGAAATTCATTCCATACCCACAATTTGTACCACTCCCAAAAAAAGTAATTCTTCAGATCTAAATCTTAATCAAAGGGTTTTAGAAAACGATGACCATTATAAAGAATTTTCCGATCGCATATTAAATAGGGATAAAGATATTTTTGAGGCTTTATCTAAATTATAGTTTTATTTAATAAACTGGAATTGCAAATGTGGAAATTCCCCTCTAAATGATTAAAAATAAATTGAAAGATATTTTATAAAAACCAAGCTATAAGATTTTTTATTTACTGAAATGATCTTCGCTTTTCTTTTTTTAAATTTTCCATAAAAAAACCTCGAGGTTTTCCTCGAGGATCACTCTTCTTCTTCTGAAACAAATTTTCTACGAACTTCTCGGACCACTCCTAGTATAGTAAAACGGTCTCTTGAGTTCGTAACAAAGAATTCCCCTTCGCCGCCTTGATAAGATACGGGTTGAGCTAGAATTCCATTATTCTTATAGTAGACTCTTTTGATCTCAGCGTCTTTTAATCTAGACTGAACAAGAGCATAATCTCCATTGTTGCAATTATCTCTAGTTTCGATGATCAAAATGTCGTTTTCATAAAAGACCGGTTCATAGGTTTTATCTGAGATCCGGTATCCGATAAAATGTTTTCCGGTATCCAAATACGAGGCACCGATTTCTTCAAATCCGTAACGGTCTTGAATGTTAGCCCATTCAATTCCCGCTGGAATTCGGTTATAAACGACAATTTCGTTTTCCTTTTTTAATTTACTCGTATCAACATTTAAAAGGTAATCGGTTGTGACCGCAAAAATTTCGGCCAATTCTTTGATCGTACTGATATCCGGATAGTTTTTATTGGTTTCCCACTGACTTACTGCCGTTTGGGAAACGCCTAGTCGTTCGGCAAGACTTGCCTGAGACATTTTCTTTTCTTTTCTTAATTGGCGATATTTATTCAATATTTTTCCCCTTTTATAGCTTATAACAATTTTATCACTTTTAGCTAATAAATTAAAGAGTTATAAACATATATTTTATTTTTCTACCAATATTTTAAATTTTAGCTTTCAGGATACATACAATAAAGATATAGTGAAACTAAAAAGCGAAGATAAATGTTCCGTGATAAACTATCAAAAAAGGATTGAAATATGATTTTATCGGATAAATCAATACGTCAATATATTAATGAGAATAAGTTAGTAATTGACCCTCTTGAAGATTATCAAATACAGCCCGCCTCCGTCGATTTAAGACTCGGCGAACACTATTTAAAGCTTAACGAGAACATGGTCTCAACAATGTCTATGACCGATGAGATCGAGTACGTCTCATTTACGAGTAAAGAAGTCATTATTCCATCGAACTCCTTTCTGCTCGCTACGACCAAAGAATATATCGAGCTCCCGGATGACTTAACCGCCTTTGTAGAAGGACGAAGTTCCATCGGCAGAATGGGGCTTTTTATCCAAAACGCGGGCTGGGTAGATCCGGGTTTTAAAGGAGAGCTAACTTTAGAACTTTACAACGCAAACCGTCTTCCGATCAAACTGATCTCCGGACGGCGCATCTGTCAGCTCGTCTTTGCACAGACGACCACGTGTTGTGAGCGCTCCTATCATGGAAAATATCAGGGACAGAAAAAAGCGGTAGGGAGTAAAATTTTTCAGGACAATGAGTGAAATTTATTTAGATAATGCCGCGACCACAAAAGTCTACCCGGAAGTCATACAAACCATCACCGAAGCCTTAAATGAGGACTACTATAACCCGTCTTCTTTTTACCGCTCGGCCAGTGGGGTTCGCGCGAAGATCAACCATGCAAAAGAAACCGTAGCCAAAGCTTTAAACGTGGATCCGAAAGAACTCATCTTTACCTCCGGCGCGACCGAGTCGAATAATACCATCATAAACAGTACGGTTAAAAGAGGTCGAAAAGACTTTAATATCATCACTTCTAGCGTAGAACACCCTTCGGTCATGAACGTTTTTAAAGAATACGAAAATCAGGGAGTAGACGTACGCTATATCCCGGTCGATGAAAAGGGAAATTTAGATCTTGAGTGGCTAAAAGAAAATTTAGACGATAAAACCATCCTTTTGAGCGTGATGGCCGTAAACAACGAGCTCGGCACGATCATGGATCTGGCTTCGGTCAAAAAGATCAAGGACAAGCAAGCCCCGAAGTGCATCTTTCACGTTGATTACGTTCAGGCTTTTTTAAAATCGACCGACCCCAGGATTAACCTAAAGAAAATAAAGCCTGACGCCGTTTCGGTTTCCGCCCATAAAATCCACGGTCCAAAGGGGGTCGGGGCCTTGGCTTTTCGAAAGGAAACCAAGCTCAAGCCCTTGCTATTAGGTGGGGGACAGGAAGAAGGTCTACGTTCGGGGACGGAAAATACGGCTTCGATCCTCGGATTTTCCAAAGCGGTCGAAATCATGGGTGAAAAGCAAGCCGACGTAGAAAAAAAGTTAAGAGAACTCACGGATTACCTCGCCGAACAGATCAGCCGTATTGAAGGCTCTAAGATCAACTCACCGGAAGATGGCCTTCCGGGACTTCTTAACGCTTCGTTTAAAGACGTAAAAAGCGAGGTCCTGCTTCACATGTTGGACCAAAAAGGAATTCTCATCTCCGCGGGATCGGCGTGTTCGACCCACGTTAAAGACAGTTACGTCCACGGCGCGATCGGACTAAGACCGGAATACAGTCATGGAACGATCCGCATCAGCATGGACGAGACGACGACAAAAGAAGATATCGATACCTTACTGGATAATTTAAAGCAAGCCATTAAAAACCTTAGAAAGTTGACGACAAGAAATTGAAATACGCAGTTTTAATACGCTATGGCGAGATCGCCCTAAAAGGCTTAAATCGGAATTTTTTTATCGACACGCTGGTGCGTAATATAAAAGAGTCTTTAAAAGAGTTTAAAGTCAAAGTAAAAAAATTTCAGGGTAGGATCATCGTCTATTACGACAACGAAGACGATACGGAGGACATCCTTAAAAAACTGACCCGAGTCTTTGGGATCGTATCGGTCTCGCCGGTAAAGATCATCGAAAAAGACTTAACGGTAATTGAAGAGGAAGTAGCGGATTATATCAAAGACCTCGATTTTGAGACGTTCCGGGTTTCTGCCCGGAGGGCCGATAAAAACTTTGAGTTAAATTCCCAAGAACTTTCACGCCATCTCGGTGGCGTCGTGCTTAAAAATAAAGATGATGTAAGTGTTGATCTATTTGAGCCGGAACTAAATATTCAAATCGAGGTTCGCGAAGAAGTTTATTTATATTCTAAAATAATTCCCGGACCCGGCGGTCTTCCGGTGGGAACTTCCGGAAAAACGGGACTGCTCCTTTCGGGAGGGATCGACTCGCCCGTTGCCGGATACATGATGGCAAAAAGGGGCTTAAAACCCATCGGGATCTATTTTCACGCCTATCCCTATACGAGCGATGACGCAAAGGATAAAGTTCTAAAACTGGCCGAAATTTTAAGTACGTATACGGGAGGGATGAAAGTTTACGTCGTTCCGTTTACGGATATTCAGCTAAAAATTATCGAACTGTGTCCGGAAAAACAGATCACGATCCTGATTCGACGCTACATGGCAAAAATCGCCGAAAAAATCGCAAAAAAAGAAGGGATCGGGTCGCTTACAACCGGTGAGTCCCTCGGACAGGTTGCAAGTCAAACCCAAGAATCCCTTTTGGTTACAAATGAAGCGGCTCATCTTCCGGTCTTTCGCCCGCTTATCGGACTCGACAAACAGGAGATCGTTACAATCTCAAAAGATATCGGCACTTATGAAACGTCGATTCTTCCGTATGAAGACTGCTGTACGATCTTTGTGCCAAAACACCCGGAAACCAAGCCGAAACTGGCGTCGATCAAAAAGTCCGAAGAGTTGTTAAAGCCGTTTGAAGACGAACTCATCGATAAGGCCGTCAACGACTCGCAAATCTACGAGCTTTGAGAGCGGCCAAGGTCGTCTTTGGCTGAAACGACCACTTTTTGTTCGTACGCCGCAAAGGCCGCGTCAACGTTCTTTTGACTCGGCGCTTTCGTAAACAGACTAACGATCGGCACGATGATCAGGCTCATTAACATACAGAAGACCCCACAGTTGATCGGGCTCTTGAGCAGCGTCGGAAAGATCTGCGGAACGAGGATGTTCGCGATCATGACGACGACCGAAAAGATAAAGCTGGCCCAACAACCCGCGGCGGTCGTGCGTTTGCTATAAAGCGACCAGATCAGCGGTCCCAGGAAAGCTCCGGCGAGCGCTCCCCAGGAGATCCCCATAAGCTGGGCGATAAAAGTGACGTTGCTACGGTACTGGAAAATAGCTAAAATGGCGGATATGGCGATAAAGACGACGATGAGTCCTCGAATCCAAAGTACCTGTTGCTTATTGTCCATTTTCTTGATGATGTAGCCTTTTAAAAAGTCAAGCGTTAAGGTAGAACTCGAGGTAAGAACCAGGGCCGAAAGCGTTGACATCGAAGCCGACAAAACAAGAATGACGATAAGGGCGATAAGCAGGTTGGGAAGACCGGCGACCATCGAGGGTACGATCGCGTCGTAACCGTCGGTCGCGATATCGATCGCGTTTGAGTACAAACGGCCAAAGCCACCTAAGAAGTAGCTTCCACCCGCGACCAAGAAAGCAAAGATCGTCGAGATGACCATGCCCTTGTTGATGGCGGCTTCGTCTTTGATCGCGTAGAATTTACCGACCATCTGTGGCAGCCCCCAAGTCCCAAGCGATGTCAGTAAGATGACACCGAGCAGGTTTATCGGATCGGGACCGAAAAACGAAGTAAAGGCCCCGGCCTGACTTGAAACCTCCGGATCGTTGACGTGAGAGAGCGTATCCAGTGCCGTCATAAAGCCACCGTTGGCCTGAAGGACGGCCCAGACGACGGCTACGATCCCAAAGATCATGATGATCCCCTGGATAAAATCGTTCATCGCCGTTGCCATATAACCGCCGGCGATGACGTAGATCGCCGTCAGTACGGCCATGAGCACGATACACCAAACGTAGTCGATGTTAAAGGCCAGGCCAAACAGACGGGACAGACCGTTGTAGAGCGAGGCCGTATAGGGGATCAGGAAGATAAACGTGATCGCCGAAGCCGCGATTCGAAGCGCGTCGCTGTCAAAACGGTAGCCGAAAAATTCCGGCATCGTCGCCGCGTCGTAGTGTTGGGTCATCAGTCGGATGCGCCGTCCCAGGATGACCCAGGCGAGCATCGATCCGATAAGGGCGTTACCGATTCCGGCCCAGGTAGCGGAAATTCCGTATTTCCAACCGAACTGGCCCGCGTAACCGATAAAGACGACGGCCGAAAAGTACGAGGTCCCATAGGAGAAAGCGGTAAGCCAAGGGCCTACCTCACGTCCTCCGATTACAAAGTCGTCGACGCTTTTGGCGGTCGTACGGTAGTACCAGCCGACCCAGAGCATGACGCCAAAGAATAGGACCAAAAACAGGATTTTAACAAACATATATACTCCCTTATAATAAGATATAAGCCATTAAAATTTTAACATAATGCGCCACTTTTAAAAAAACGGTTTCAATGCCTTACAATAAAAGGAGATAAAATGACCAATAAAGACAATATAAAACTCGTCGCCACGGATTTAGACGGGACTTTACTAAATACAAAAAAAGAACTGCCGGATAAGATCTTTAAAGTGATCAAGGAATTAAAAAAGATGGGCGTTCTCTTTGTAGCGGCCACCGGTAGACAGTACTACAACGTCCACTGGAATTTCCAGCCGGTCATCCAGGACATCATCATCCTTGCCGATAACGGCGGGGTGAGTTTTCAGGACAACATGTTGATCGGATCGATCCCGATTGAAACCGACTGGCACCTTTATATTGACAAGATCAAAGAGATCCCGCTGGCTTATCCGGTTCTGTGTTGCGTGGATAAAGCCTACATCAAAGACCTCGGTATGGATTTTTTAAGAAACGTGACCAATTACTACCGACGCTTTGAAGTGGTTCCGGATTTTCGCTACATCGACGATATCGTCATTAAAATTGCCGTTTGTGACGAGCAAAACGCCGAACGTAACGCTTATCCGTATTTAAAGGGCTTTGAAGACCAGGTCCAGGTCAAGGTCTCCGGAGACGAATGGGTCGACATCAACAGCAAAGACTGTAACAAAGGCGTCGCCATCCGTAACCTTCAAAAATCCTTTGGAATCACCAAAGACCAGACGATGGTTTTCGGGGACTTTTTAAACGATCTGGAGATGATGGACCAGGCGAAGTACAGTTACGCCATGCGAAACGCCCACCCAAAACTCAAGGAAGCCGCAAAATACGAGACCTCGAGCAACAACGAAAACGGAGTCATAAAGCAACTTGAAGCGCATTTTGGCTTTAATATTAACGATCTCTAGTTTTTGCCTTTGCTCATGCTCGGATAAAACGCTAACCCGGAGCAATCTATACTTCGATACGGTCTGTACCATAACGATCTACTCGGGCGGCTCACAGGAGGTTTTAGATAAAGCTTTTGAAAAACTGGAAAGTTACGACAGCCTTTTTGACCGCTACGAAAAGGGGCCGCTGGCCTCACTTTCGAGCGATCCTGTTAAAGTCGACCCGGAACTTTTGGAACTCGTTGCGAAAAATTTAGAATATAATAGTCTAACCGGAGGGATTTTCTCCCCCGCGCTTGGGACGTTGATCGATACCTGGGCCATCGGCGCGCCCGAAACCAAAGAGCCGCCGGATTTTGAAAAAATCGCGGCCGCGCTCGAACACACCGACCCGGGAGGAATCGTAGTCGACCGGGAAAACGGGACCATTTCGCTTAAAGACCCACAGATCAAAATTGATCTGGGAGCTACCGTAAAAGGCTACGTTTCGGAAAAACTTAAAGAATTTTTAGAAAAAAACGGGGTAAAGAGCGCGATCATCGATTTGGGTGGTAACATTACCTTAATCGGTGATAAAAGCGGGGAGCCTTTTTCGATTGGAATCGACGATCCGGTTGAGCCTTCTAAGATACTGGCCACGCTTGAACTTGAGGACACGAGTATCGTGACCTCGGGGACTTACCAGCGTTATTTCACCGACGAGGCCGGAAACCGGTACCACCATATCCTAGATCCCACGACCGGGTATCCGGCGAACACCGGACTTAAAGAAGTGGTCGTCATCGGGGAAGACGCGCTCGATGATGACTTTTTGTCTACGACGCTTCTTTTAATGGGCTACGACCGGGCAAAAAATTTCATTGAAAATTCGGATACGTTTAAAGAAAATCAGTATATATTCGTTACGGACGATAAAATCTACGTCAGCCGGAGCCTAGAGGGCTTTTCTCTGGAGCCGGACCAGACGTATGAACTAGAATATTTTTGATCATGGA
>CANRHG010000087.1 GCA_947630385.1 uncultured Eubacteriaceae bacterium | reverse complement strand
ATAAACAAACCGCGAAAGAGGAAGCTTTAAAACTCCTGCGTCGGGTCGGCCTCGAAGACAAGGCCGATTCCCATCCGGGCGAACTTTCCGGAGGCCAACAACAAAGGGTAGCCATTGCCCGGGCACTCGCCATGAATCCGGACGTCATGCTCTTTGACGAACCAACTTCGGCTCTGGACCCGGAAATGGTCGGAGAGGTTTTAAACGTCATGAAAGAGCTCGCTAAAGAGGGAATGACGATGATCGTGGTGACCCACGAAATGGGTTTTGCGAGGGAAGTTGCCGACCGCGTCATCTTCATCGACGACGGCTATATCGTCGAAGAGGGCACGCCCGAAGAAGTTTTTGACAACGCGAAGAATCAGCGTACGATAGATTTTTTAAATATGGTTTTATAATAGCGACCGATTTTCGATCGCTTTTTTTGTGAAAATTATTGGTTTGGCCCAAAACCGGTCGAGTCGGAATCCTTTTTAAA
The DNA here is from genome assembly GCA_947630385.1 of uncultured Eubacteriaceae bacterium. Taxonomy (GTDB): domain Bacteria; phylum Bacillota; class Clostridia; order Eubacteriales; family Eubacteriaceae; genus CANRHG01. The sequence goes on along the minus strand of CANRHG010000087.1, from coordinate 7,340 downwards.
TCGGGTCGTCGTAAAAGAAGTTTTGTTTTGACTCGTTGTTTTGTAGTTTTTTTGGTTAAGTAACGATAAACGGACGTTGGTCGAATGTTTAAAATAGACCGGTTTTTAAATTGTAGAACGTTTTTGAGATAGCGAAAGAAAATCTTTCAGAGAAACGTATTGAAATAATAAAGTCAAAAATCCCTTTATCAGAAGATTCGAATGCAAAAAGTACGATTTGTTTTTCTAGATACCGAACTAGCCGATCAATATAGGTCGGTCAACCGCGAAGTTTTGTTAAAACAACGACCTTGTCTGTTTATGGCCAAACTGCGATACCGAGGGATATTCCAGGATTTTGCCATCCCGCTTCGAAGTAATGTTAATCCAAATTCCTTGGCCCAGGGATATTTCTATGAACTCCCACCTCGAGTTTCTACCCAGCTAAACAAAGTCCACGCTCTCGATTTCAGGAAAATGATGCCGGTTGAAAGACGGTTCACTAGGCCCTTTCAATTCTATAATCAAGAAGACCGGCTCTCCACGTTAGTCCCAATACAAAAAAATATCAATCAAATCATGAACGAATGCCAAAATTATCTCGACGAATACGAAAGAGTCCAGGGAAAAATTTTATATTCAACTAACATCGATCTTCTTTTATCGATTTTACAAAAGCAGGATGTTGAATTCGTTTGAAAAGATGGTATAATACTAGTAGAAGTTGACCATCGGCGGCGGATTAAAGAATTTACCGATGGATATGAGGAGCTGACGAATTCTGAGCTATCGGAATTCCGATCGTCACAAATGATAGCAAAAAACGGGATAGGAGGTTAACCAACTATCCTTTTTTTATTTCTCTTTTTTCTCAGCCAAACGATTTTCACCAACTTCTACAGAAAACTTAAAAATTATAGCGCAGAAACTAATCTTGTTCCCGCTACTTAAATAGATTTGCTAGAAACTCAAAACTCGAAGAAACTTAAGTTATAAAACCTACCAAACTTAAAACGAGAAATAACGATCCCCTCTGAAAACCTTGTTTTCAGAGGGGATTCATTTATTTGGAAGTGACCTCGTATTTTGCTATTTTTGGGTTTGAAGTTCTTGTAGACTAATGCTTTTTCTGTGTTTGATCGGTTCCCACGTCGTGATCGGTTTTCTGAAGACTTCGATGTTAATAAAGACCCAAGAGGCTAAAAACCACCAGAAAGACCAGTAGGTTTTAAAGCGGCAGTCTTTTAACTTGTGTTTTTCCAGTTTTACGATAAAGACCGCGAGTAGGGCACAGGCAAAAAAGGCCAGGCTGTTAAAGATGACGGCGATGTAAAAATGTAATCCAAAGTCCCCGAAGAAATATAGGATAAGACCAAAAGACAGGATCGTTAAGATCGTGTAGATGAAAGTGTAGATCTGTATTAAGGGCGCCGCTAGGTATACGATCAAATCTAGATTGATCCATTTGCCGGTTTTAAAGAAATTTTTTGCAAGGCTTTTTCCGTAGCGCCTTAAAGTCTGTAAGATTCCCGTCGACCAGCGTTTTCGCTGTTTCCAGGACATTTCAAAATCCGTCGGATGTTCGTCGTAGGTAATGGCTTCCGAGACAAACGCGATGCGTTCTCCCTTTAGGATACACTGCGTTGAGTATTCGATGTCTTCGGTCAACGTGTACGTGTTAAAGCCCTGTTCTTTTAAGACCTCTCTACTTACCATAAAGCCCGTGCCGTTTAAGACGGCCGACATCTTAAGACGGCGTTTGGCGCAGTTTAAAAACCGGTTGGTCAGCCAGTAAAACATCGACTGGTTGGCGGAGATCCAACTGTCTTTTGGGTTCTTGCTTTCTCTATAGCCCTGGGCGATTTTTTCACCCGCTTCCAAGGCGTCGTTCATTTTATTAAAAAATTCCGGCGTGACCAAATTGTCCGCGTCGAAAATACAAAAGGCGTCGTAGTGGTCTTCTTCCGAAAAGATAAAATCAAAATATTCCCTTAAGGCGTCGCCTTTGGAACGGATCACGCCTTTGGGTTCGTAGATTCTCGCCCCGTGTTCTTCCGCTCTTTCTTTGGTGTGGTCGCTGCAGTTATTTGGAATGACCCAAATATCCAAAAGCTCTTTTGGGTAATTTACGCTTTTTAAGGATTCGACGAGCTCTCCTACTACGTCTTCTTCGTTTCGCGCGGCGATTACCGCGGCAAATCGGTTCTTGTATTTGACTTCCTTATATTGTTCGTACGAGCCTAGGCCCGGGAGCGAAACCAAAAGCGTATAGATACAGTAAATAAAAATAGGGATACCAAAGAGCGTTAAAATGCTTACGTATAGTTCTACCATTGGTCACCTCGATTTCTAAGTTTATTCTAAGAATATTATAATTATATCTTGTTTTTCAAAAAAATAAAGTAAAATTTAAAGATTCTTAACAATTTCTTAGAGATTACTTTGAAAATTTTTTCTAATTTGCACTTTAAGGTGAAAAAAGATTTATATTCTTATATACTTAAAGAGGAGGAAAAATGAATCAGCAGACAGTCAAAAATAATCAATACGAAGAACGGGAAAACAAGATGGGGACCGAGCCCATCTTAAAACTTCTAATAAGCATGTCTCTTCCCGCCGTCATCTCGATGTTCGTTCAGGCCTGTTATAACGTCGTCGATTCGATCTACGTGGCCCGGATCGGCGAAGAAGCCCTCGCCGCGGTCTCGCTCGCCTTTCCGATCCAGATCCTAATCGTCGCCCTCTCGGTAGGTATGGGCGTTGGGATCAATTCCGGGATCGCCCGAAAACTCGGACAGGGAAAGCTATCCGATGCCGTTCAGATCGCGGACCACGGACTGATTTTGTCGTTGATCACCTCGCTTCTTTGCGTCGTCTTCGCGTTTTTTGGAATCCGTCCGTTTTTGGAACTCTTTTCCGACCCCGGTCCCACCCTTACCATGGCCCTGGGCTATTCCTACATCGTCACTTATCTGGCTTTCGGTAGTATTTTCACCCAGGCCGGCTTTTCGATCATGCAGGGTACGGGAAACATGATCCAACCTATGATCGGCCAACTCATCGGGGCGATCACCAACATCATTCTCGACCCGTTTTTTATCTTCGGCTACTTTGGCTTTCCACAACTCGGCGTCAACGGCGCGGCCATCGCGACGGTCATCGGACAAATTTTATCGATGATCTACGTTTTAGGTATCGTCTTTTTCCGCAAGAAAAACATCCTCAAAGTCCGTTTCAAGGGCTTTCATTACTCAAACGAGGTCATGAAGGAAATCCTGGTCGTGGGCCTTCCCGCCGCCGTCATGCAGGGGATCGGCTCGGTCATGCTTTCGGGATACAATTTGCTTTTAGCCTATTACGGAACGACGGTTTTGGCCGTATTTGGGGTTTACTTTAAAGTCCAGTCCTTTATTTTCATGCCGATTTTTGGCCTTGGACAAGGGGCCATGCCGATTCTGGGGTATAGTTTTGGGGCCCGAAACGAGAAACGCTTTATGGCGACGCTCAAATACGCGATGTTGATCTCGTTTGCGGTCATGATTTTAGGGACCCTTTGGTTTGAGCTGGCCCCGCAAAGCATTCTGGCGATTTTTGACGCCAGTCCCGATATGATGAGTATCGGAACGACGGCTTTCCGTATCATCGCTTTAAGTTTCCCACTGGCCGGTATCGGCATTGTTTTATCGGTCTCGTTCCAGGCAATCGGCAAATCTTATATTTCGATGATCGCCTCGATTCTAAGACAGATCGTCATTCTCTTACCGATGGCTTATATCTTCAGTTATCTGGGAGGCTTGGAACTCAACTGGTACAGCTTCCTGACGGCCGAAGCCTTTAGCCTGTTATATCTCGGTCTTACCTTTATCCATGAAAAGAAGACCGTACTCGATAAATTCCCAAAAATGGAAGGAGCACATGCGTGAACAAAGACCACGAACCCAAATGGCTCAACTGGGCCAAACGGATACAGTCGCTAGCCCAACAGGGACTGACTTATACCAAAGACAAATACGAGCTCGACCGCTATCAACAACTGCGCGACTTATCGGTCGAGATCATGCAGGAATACACCGAAGCGGGCGAAGAGAAGATCCGGGATCTTTTTTGCTTTGAAAAAGGCTACCAAACCCCGAAAAACGACGTGCGCGCCGCCATTTTGGAGGGGGACGACATCCTGCTCGTCAAAGAAAAAATCGACGGGCGTTGGGCGATGCCCGGCGGCTGGTGTGACATCGGGCTTTCGATCAGGGAAAACATCAAAAAAGAATGCCTCGAAGAAGCCGGGGCGATCGTCAACCCGACCAAACTCGTGTGCGTCCTCGATTGGGTCAGCAATACCAAAGCGCCGCTCCCATACGCAATTTATAAAACTGTGATGTTATGCTCGTTTGATGGGTATAGATTTAATGATAATACCGAAACGTCAGAAGCCAACTTCTTTAGCCGTTACGACCTTCCGGAACTTTCGGATGGGCGTACCACCAAAGAGTTGATCGATCTTTGTTTTGAAGCCCGGGATAACCCGGATTTTATTCCGATCATAGATTAGACGTTCGAAATTTAAGGAGATTTATGAAAAAGTATTTACTCACCTTAATCGCTATCGGCTGCCTGCTCGTTTTCGCGGGTTGTTCATCCTCTACGACTTCTACGTCCGACCTCGTTGGTTCTTGGGGAGTTTCCGAAGAATACGGCCCCGTGACCCTAGCGAGCGGGCAAGAGGTCAACGGAACGGTCGGACTGGAATACACCTTCGCCGACGACGGAACCTATACGCTTAACGCGACGAACGAAGTCGTCGGAACCGACAACGCCGCGCAGACGGATGAAGTCGAGCTCGAAGGAAAGTATACGGTCAACGGCAACGAAGTCACGCTCACGCCGGAAAACGTCGTTAAAAACGAAGTCACCCAGCTTAGCAATGTAGCTTCGGCCGACGGACTAACGGAAGACAACGAAGTCTTGTTTGACCAGTTCGACGAAGCCGAAGACTTAATCGGGGAATCCGAAACCTACACTTTTGATATCAGCGACGCGATACTGACGATCAATTACGAAGACGACGTTGCGATCTCATTCGAAAAAAATTAATATAAAAACTTACCTATTAGCTCCAGGTTCGAAAAGTTCGGACCTGGAGCTTTTTTGTCGGTAGTATTAAAATTAAGGTGCGACGCTTAAAATTAAAAACATTAATTCTTGCGTAAGGCATTAAAATAAGCGTCAAAAGTTGGTAAAATAAAAGCGGTAATAAATTTTAAGTATTTTTAAGGTTACCAGACCTAAAAATAAAGAAAGGAAATATTTAATGAAAGTTTCCCGAATTACGGCTTTATTATGTTTTATTCTTTGTCTTTTTATGCCGGTGGCGTTCGCGCAGGACGACGTTGCGGTCATACCTGAAGTAGAACAAGACATGACGGTAGACGAAGAACCGTCCGATCCTGAACCCGAACCGGAGCCAGACCTCCCGGCGCAGTACGACCTTCGTGACATCGACGGCCAAAGCTACCTTCCACCGATTCGAAACCAAATAAATTTTGGTACGTGTTGGGCGCACGCCGCGATCGGTGCTTCTGAAGCGAACGCGATCAAGAAGGGCGCAAATCCGAACATCAATTTATCGGAAAAAGCCCTGGTTTGGTACGCTTTCCACCTTCAAGGTTCGAAAACGATGACCCCGGAACAATACGAAGGTGTGGATGTGCTAGATATCGACTTATCTTGGCAGTATGATTTTTCGAGCCGGATCTATACGGGCGGTGGTACTCCGTTTACAGGCTTAGGTCAAATGCAGACCTGGAACGGAGCCAGCACGGAAGCGCAGGTCCCTTATCTCAACAGCGACAAGAATTATATCGTTTCCGCAACCGGACCGGTTCCGGATCCAGCCGGAGACTGGTCTCTTCCTTACGATGATATTTACGACGATGCCTATCATCTCCAGAACGTCGATATGCTCTACGGTCCAGCTACAGAAACAATCACCGAAGAAGAATTTACGCCGCAGGCAAAGCAGATGATTTTAAAATACGGGGCTATAGATTTAACGTACTGCGCACAGACAGCTGAGAATGAGTATTTCAATGCGACCAATTGGGCCCAGTATACCGATAAAATTCAGCAAATGGACCACGGTGTTGTGATCGTAGGTTGGGATGACGATTATCCGGCGAGCAATTTTAACATCACACCTCCCGGAGACGGTGCCTGGATCGTAAGAAATTCCTGGGGATCCGATTGGGGCGATGGTGGTTATTTTTATCTGTCCTATTACGATCAAACAATCGGGGTCGTTGAAGGTTTTGATATTGAAACCGAAGAACTCGGTTATTCCTATGATTTAAACAATCAGTACGATTTCTTAAATGCTCGTAACATCAATTCCAACAGCGATAATCTAAAAATCGCCCAACAAAATGATTTTGGTTCGATTCAACCGGGCAATTTGAAGATGGCCAACGTCTTTACGGCCCAAAGCGATCAGGTTCTTCGCGCGGTTTCGGCTTTCCCACAACTCAACAACGCTTCAACGGTCACAGCCGAAGTTTATATCTTACCACCGGGAGCGACCGACCCAACAGCGGGAACTCTTGCGGCAACCGTAACCAAAGATTTTGAACACGGTGGTTTTTATACGATCGAACTGCCTACGCCTGTGAATCTTCCGGCCGGGACACGTTACTCCGTCGTCGAAAACATGACGTATTACGACATCTCCTATACGGAAGAAGGAGATAAAACAACCCCGGTCATGCCGTCCATGCAGGACATCGCGGTCGAATACGGTTCGAGTACCGCGCTCGTAACGTATTTGGTCGACAATAAAGGCGAACCCGTTGGGGTTGCCAGCAATGATTACGTTGCCAAAGTCGATCCGGGTCAAAGCTATATTTACGGCTTAAACGGTACCGTCGGCCAAAGCCAGCCCGAATGGAGAGACATCACAGATCCCGAAATTACCAGTAAGCTACAAGAGACAATACGTACAACTCGCCCGATGGAGTAACCTCTTATCAGACCGTCCCGGGTAACGTTATGATCAAAGCTTATACGACTTACGGGATCGGGACGGACGTGATCAACCCGACCTATATGAACATCAGTAAAAGTGAGTTCTACTTGACGACCCTCAAGCAGACCGGCAACCAGATTCGCGACGCGGTCAGTGTAGCCTTTGAGCCGTCAAATAGTAACACCTCGGTGACTTGGTCGATTTTCCCGGAAAGTGTTGCGACACTTGAACCGGCACCTGAGGATTTGATAAAGGATAAATTTACAAATAGAATAGAGATTTAGAAAAACATATATTTAAATGGTAAATAAAATATAGAATTGTAAATAAAATTTACATAATTTGA
>CANRHG010000086.1 GCA_947630385.1 uncultured Eubacteriaceae bacterium | reverse complement strand
TTATAATCTAAAAGATCTCGTTTGTCAACGATTATTTTTTTAGGAATCGTGCATCAACTATAATACTTCATTCCCCCTATAATGTCAAGAACTTTTTGAAAAAATTTTTCACGGCCAAAAACGCAGCGAGAGCCGCTGCGTTTTTAAGCCGTTGTTTTAAGCTTTAGGTTTTTGAGCGTAGATCTGAAGCCGGTCGTGCTCGTCGGTCCCGGCCAAAAACGTCCCAAAATTATAGACTTTAATGTCTTTATAGCCGATCCGCTTTAAGAGTTTATAGATGTCTTTGACTTCATAGGCGTATTGTTTTTGCTCTTCCTCGTAGCGGTCGTAGCGGCCGTCGTCGCCTTTGACAAAAAACGTGATGTCGTACTCGAGTTGATCTTCCTTATTTTGACTTTCCCAGACGCAGTAGACGTCGTCGAGGTTATAGACGAACGTATTGTCTCCGATAGCCTTTTTAAATTTTGTCTCGGTATTGATATCAAACAGTAGGATCCCACCCGGATTTAGGACTTCATAGGACGCTTCCAAAAACGAGGCGATTTTATCGAGATCTTCAAGGTAATTGACGGTATCGCAGGCACTGATGACCGCGTCGTAACGCTTGGCGATCGAGAAGTTCGACATATCCCCGAGATAGAAGGTGATATCCAGCCCTTCGTTTTGGGCTTTTTCGTCGGCGATCGTGAGCATATCTTCGCTGATATCGACGGCCGTCATATCGTAACCTTTTTTAGCCAGGCGTGTCGTAATATTTCCCGTTCCACTCCCAAACTCCAGTACGTCTTTGACTTCGATCGGCGCGTTTAGGATCAGGCGGTATAGATAATCCGACCATTGTTCGTAGTCGATATCGTTCATGAGCGTATCGTACACTTCAGCAAATTTTTCGTACATGGTTTAAGCCTCTGTCGCAAGTTTTAAATACAAATCGAGTCCCCTGAGTAAGACCTTCTCGTTAAAATTAAAGCCTTTGGTGTGCAGGTCGTGATGGTATTTCTCACTCCCCGTCCCTAGGCCGATAAAGACCCCCGGGACTTTTTCCTGATAAAAGGCAAAATCTTCGGCTAACATGATCTTGTCGAGTAAGTCGAGGTCGGGCTCGATCCTCTTTAGTTTATCAAATAGAACCTTGTCGTTGGTGACCGGATCGTACATATCGACAAAACGGATCGTGGTCCTGGTTCCGAAGCCGGTATCGATCCCTTCGATGAGCTCACAGATACGCCGTTTTAAGAGGAACTGGATCTCTTTTTTGTACGACCTGACGGTTCCGGAAATCTTAGTCCGTCCCGAAACGATGTTGACGGCCTCGCCCGATTCAAAGACACCGACGTTTAGAAGACCCGAGTCTTCCGGGTTTAGGGCCCGGCTTACGACCGACTGGAGCTCAACGACGAGGTTCGCCGCCGCAACGATCGTATCGATGGATTTTTCGGGATTTCCCGCGTGAGCCGCCATGCCCTTCATATCGATGTAAAATTCCGAAGTCATCGCCATCATCGGTCCGGGTTTACTGGCAAGTACGCCTTCTTGAAGAAAAGGAAAAAGGTGAAAACCGTAAATTTCCGATACTCCATAAGTATCCAGCAGGCCGGTGTTTACGATCGGCTCCGCCCCACCCGGGCCTTCCTCTGCCGGCTGAAAGATCAGTAGCAGGTTCCGGTGTTCGGGGGCGAGCTCTTTTATCGCCTTTGCAAAGACAAGGAGCATACTCATGTGCCCGTCGTGACCGCAGGCGTGCATCACGCCGTCGTTTTGCGAAGAAAATTCGTGCTTTTTTTCCTGGATCGGGAGCGCGTCGATATCCGAGCGCAGTGCGACCGTCCCGCCTTCGATACTCCCTGGGATGTAGAGAAACACGCCCGTATCCGTGATTTTTTCCGGCTTATAACCGAGCTTCTTTAAGTAATCTAAAATGTATTCTTGGGTCTTGACCTCGCTTTTTCCCAGTTCCGGAATCCGGTGAAGCTCTCTTCGGACCCGTCTTAACTCGTCTTCGTAAGCGAGGACGTTTTCATCAACCGCTTCTAAATAATTTTTCACAGAAAAAAACAAACCGGACCTTGCGGTCCGGCGAATTTACATGACTTTATGCGTCTTTCAGATTCGTTACCATTACAACGTCTTCATCAAGTGTTACATTTCCGTTCTTTAAGATTTCGACTTTCATGTCTTCCGGAAGTGCGGTGAAGATCATCGGCACAGCGTCTGATTTCGCATTTTTACGAATGTAATCGAGATCAATTTCTAGAAGTTCTTGACCTCTCTTAACTTCCTGTTTTTCTTCGACTTTTGCCGTAAAGCCTTTACCGTTTAAGTTGACCGTATCGATCCCAACGTGGATGAGCAGTTCAACGCCGTTAGAGGATTTCATCCCGATAGCGTGGTGCGTCGGGAATAGGACTTCGATGGTCCCATCACATGGTGCGCAAACTTTGTTATCCGTCGGGAAGATGACGATCCCATCACCGAGCATCTTCTTAGCAAAAGCGTCGTCCGGTGTCTTGGATACGTCTTCGAGCTTACCGGCAATCGGTGCCTGGAAGTATTCGGTAAATGGTCCGTCGTTGACGATATTGTCGGTGGTCTTGTCACCAACGATTTCGTCGCCGGCTCCGATGATTTCATCGACGTGGTCGGCTTCAGGCGTTTCCAGGAATTCTTCGAGGGCGTTTTTCACGCTCGGAACGGTCGGGCCGTAAATGACCTGTAGGCCTTTACCATTTAGGACCGTACCGACGGCACCCGTCTGTTTGAGCAGGTCTTCGTCGACCTTTGCAGGATCTTTGACCATCAGACGTAGACGCGTGATACAGCAGTCGACGTCCCCGTCGAGGTTGTCTTTTCCACCGAGACCTTTGAGGATCGCGGCGGATTTCATATCGATAGGTTTACCGGAATTGTCCCCGGCTTTGGCCGCGTTGACGTCAGCTCTGGTATAAAGCTTGACTTCCGCGCCTTCTTCTTTTTCACGTCCCGGCGTAGCCAGATCGAAGTGGATGATGATCCAGCGGAACAGGAACCAGTAAATGAAGAAGTAGACTACACCGACGACAATGACCATATACCAGTTCGTCTGGAAGCCCTGCAAGACTCCGAACAGAGTTAAGTCGATAATACCTCCGGAGAAAGTCATACCAACGGCAACGTTAAACAGGTGCATGAGCATGAACGAAAGACCGGCAAGGACGCAGTGTACGCCATAGTAGAGGGCTGGTGCGACGAAGATAAAGGTAAATTCGATCGGTTCGGTAATACCAGTCAGCATCGCGGCCAGCGCGGCTGAAAGGAGAAGACCTCCGGCGATATCTTTCTTTTCTTCGTAAGCCGTCTGATACATGGCTAACGCAGCTCCTGGGAGACCGAAGATCATGAACGGGAATTTCCCAGCCATGAAACGGGTATACTGGGTAGCGTTCATGTCGACTTGGCCTTCTCTGATAAGTTCAAAGTAAATGGTTTGGGCACCGGCGATTTCACGGCCATCCGTCGTCGTATACGTTCCACCGATAGCGGTCTGCCAGAACGGCAAGTAGAAGACGTGGTGCAGGCCGAACGGGATCAGAGCACGCTCAATATAACCGTATATAAACGTCCCTATCAGCCCCGTCGCGTCAACGAGCGAGCCGAGGAAGGACATACCCATTTGAACGAACGGCCATACGTAGAACATGATGACCCCTAAGATCAAGGTCAAGAACGCCGTGATGATCGGAACCGAACGCGTCCCACTGAAGAACGAGATGACCGGCGGGAGTTGCAGGTTGTAGAATTTATTGGTAACGTAAGCCGCCAACAAACCGACGATGATCCCACCAAAGACCCCGGTTGATAGTGTCGTATAACCGAGCAAGGAGGTCGTGGATCCTTGTGGGAGTTGATGAATGCTTGGATCGTTGATGGCTATGGGAACAAAATCGTCCACGTTGGTGATTGAACCATCCGCGATCCCGGCCAACAATAGGTTATTGTTGTACGTCGTCAGCGAAGCGGTATCGAAGGAATTCGTTATAACCAGGAATCGGGCAATAACGGCATTCATGATCAAGAACCCTAAAACCGCGGCTAGAGCACCCGTCGCTTTTTCTCTGTTGGACATACCGATGGCAACAGCGATCGCGAACAAGAGCGCCAAGTTGTTAAATACGGCAGATCCAGCGTCGTTGAGGAGCAACATGATGTTACCCAAGATCGTGCCAGGTCCTAAGATGGCTTCCAGGTGATATAGTGAGATCATCGTCTCATTCGAGAACGATCCACCGACTCCTAGGAACAACCCAGCTATAGGTAAAACCGCGATAGGGAGCATGAATGATCGGCCAATTCGAGTTAAAACACCAAAAATCCGGTCTTTCATAAAACCCTCCTAAAAAATAAAAAGAAAAATACACTTGTCTACCGGCTAAATCTGGAAAAGAACGAGGCGATCTAAAACCGGTAAACCGTAGGTATGAAAGATTTGACTTTAAAATTAAAGAAAATAATTGCGTTCAGCCGTCAAATCTTTCAAAAACTTAAGCTCAGGCGTAAGCTTGTCAACCAAAAAGTTTTTTACTGCCAGAAACCCAAAAGAAATGTTTGCGCCAAAAAAGTCAAAACGCTTTCTTTTAAGTAAAAGGAGACGATCGCAAAACGCTTTGTCGCGCCTCTTTTTTTTGGAAACTGGCGGTAAGATTTAACTTCTAAATTGAATATTTTCTCTCGCCTTAAGCTTTGAGTTTTTAAGTAAAATTTAACTATCTCCATTTTACAATAAATTACGTAAAGATAGTTAAAATTGAAAAAAATTTGATAACCGGCTACAAAAATTTAAAAATTCAAAGGTAGTTTTTCACCGTATTTTCAAAAAATTTTTCAACTCACGTCCCGGTACCCAGTACGTAAATACGTTTTAAATTTTTTGCTACTTCCGTACCTTTTTTTGTGCGCGTCGTCTGCGGCAGTTCACCTACCTTTCCCGAGCCGTCTTCGCTCTGATAGTAAAGATCCTCGCCACTGCTTGTATTTACCGATCGTATCTTTTGTCCTTTGGCTATGATCTTTAGCCCCTTTCCACCGCGGGCCTGTTTTTTAAACTGGCCGGCTACCACCCGCTTAGCCGTTCCGTCGTCGGCGGCGACGATGACTTCTTTTTTGACGGGACTGAGGGATACGACCGTATCGTCTTCTAGCGTGATCCCCTTGACCCCCGCGGCCGTCCGTCCCTGGGGCTTGATCTGGGAGGTATCAAAGCGCAGAGCCATGCCGTTTTCTGTAGCAATTAACACGTCTTTTGTATCGGGAATCGCCGAAACGAGGAGATCGCCGGGTTTTAAAGTCAAAATTCCAACGCCGTTTTTTGTCGAGCTCTTTACATCTTCCAGTTTTATCTTTTTGACCAGTCCGTTTTTCGTGGCGAGTAACAGATTTTTCTTTTTAAGCGCCTCATAGTCGAACACGGCAATCACGTTCTCACCGTCTCCCACCGACGCGATCCCCGAAAGGTGCGTCCCCCGGCTCTTGGAAGAAGGGATGTCTCCCGCTATTACGGTATAGGCCCGGGCCTTGTCGGTGACAAAAATAAGCGGGGATGAGTCGTTCGTCTTTAGAACGTAGGTCGTGACGTCTCCGTCGTAGAAACGTTCGAATTTATCCTCACTTTTTTGGTTGACGTAACCGACGTCGGTGAGGGCGACGTAAATTTCTTTTTTCGGCTTTACAAAACTGATCTGCTCGCGTACGGGTTCTTCGTCTAAGATCTCGGTTCGACGCTTGTCGGCGTAGTCTTTTTTGATCTGCCTGAGCTCTTCGATGATGACTTTCCTAACTTCGTTTTTGTCGGACAGGATCTTTTCGTACTGCGCGATCGTCTTTAAGAGCTCCTTATGCTCTTTTTTGATCTTTCCGCGCTCGAGTCCCGTCAGGCGCTGCAGGCGCATATCTAAAATCGCCTGGGCCTGAACGTCGTCGATCTTAAAGCGTTTTTTTAGTTTCTCGCCCGCGCTCTTTGGGGTTCGCGAGGAGCGGATGATTTCGATGATCTCGTCGATGTGATCGAGCGCGATCAGGAGCCCCTCTAGGATGTGGGCCCGCTTTTGAGCTTTTTGCAGGTCGTAGCGGGTCCTGCGCTCGATGACCGTCTCCTGATGGGCGAGGTATTCCTTTAGGATCGATTTTAAGTCTAAGATCTTCGGGGTAAGTTTCCCCTTTTTGTCCGGCACCAAGGCCAGATTTATCACGCCAAAACCCGTCTCGAGGTCGGTCATCTTGTAGATCTGGTGGAGCACGTAGTTCGGGTCGTAGTTTTTACGTACGTCGATGACGATCCGTATGCCCTGCTTGAGGTCGCTCTCGTCCCGGATCTCCTGGATCCCCTCGATCTTTTTGGCGTGCACGAGTGAAGAGATCTTTTCGATGACTTTGGCCTTGTTGACCATGTAGGGGATCTCGGAAATCACGATGTGGTGCTTTCCCCGTTTTCCCGGCTCGATCTCCGCCTTGGCCCTGATCTTAATTCGCCCTTTTCCGGTAGAGTAGGCATCCTTTATCCCGCTACGGCCGATGATCTGCCCTCCCGTCGGAAAGTCAGGCCCCGGAAGGAGTTTTATGAGTTTTTCTAGAGGGATCTCCTCGTCTTTTATATAAGCGATCGTCGCCATCCCCACGGCGATCCCCTGGGAGCCGTTTACGAGAAGGTGCGGAAAACGGGAGGTCAGTACGACCGGCTCGACTTCGGTCCCGTCGAAGTTGTCGACAAAATTGACCGTGTCCTTGTTGATGTCGCGAAGCATCTCGCGGGCGATGACGTCCATCTTGGCTTCGGTGTATCGCATGGCTGCCGCGCTGTCACCGTCGACCGAGCCGAAGTTGCCGTGGCCCTTGACCGTCGGATAACGCGTGGAAAAATCCTGCGCCATGCGAACCATCGCCTCGTAGACGGCCGCGTCCCCGTGTGGGTGGAATTTTCCGAGCACGTCCCCGACGATACGCACCGACTTACGAAACGGCCGGTCGGGGGTCAGGCCGAGTTCGTGCATCGCGTAAAGGATCCGGCGGTGTACCGGTTTTAGCCCGTCACGCACGTCCGGCAGGGCACGCCCGATAATGACGCTCATCGCGTAGTCGATGTAACACTCACGCATTTCCGTGGTGATGTTGGTTTCCTGTATGTTAAGTGGGGTTTGCGATTGCATCTTAAACTTTCTCTTCCTTTCGAATTAAACTGTAATATTATTTTTACGTTTTTTATAGAGTTTTAATCTTATTTTATCAAATTTTAATTGAATATCCCGTTTTCTTAAGATTCTTTTAAGTTTTCCGTATCGGCGCTGTGCTATACTGAAGAAAATAATGAAGTGAGCTGCCTTAAAATGAACATCAAAGATCGCCTTGAAAAAATCGTCGGAGAAAAAAACGTGCGAACGGACGAACCGATGAAAAACCACACCTCTTTTCGTATCGGAGGAAATGCCGACTACGTCGTCACCCCGCAGACTTATCTGGAGCTGGCCGAGCTTCTTTGCTTTTTAAAAGAAGAAGGGCTTCCCCATTACGTGCTCGGTAACGGCAGCAACGTCCTCGTAAAAGACGACGGCTACCGTGGCGTGATCGTAAAGACCGAAAAACTAAACGCGCTTAGCGCCTATAACAACCGGCTTTACTGCGACTCGGGGGCCCTGCTTCGGGACGTCGCGGGCGCGGCCTTAGAGAAGTCCCTGACCGGCTACGAGTTTGCTTCGGGAATCCCAGGTTCCATCGGCGGGGCCGTAAGGATGAACGCCGGCGCCTACGGAAGAGAGCACAAAGACGTCGTAAAAAAGGTGATCGTCTTTGACGGAAAACGTTTTTTCGGGCTAAACGATCCGAAAT
>CANRHG010000085.1 GCA_947630385.1 uncultured Eubacteriaceae bacterium | reverse complement strand
CTCCAATCTTAGTACATACAATTGGTTTCATATACTTATTAGTTTTAGTAGGAGATACATAAGTTCTTTGGGAATAACCCGTTGTTACTCCAGGATAGTTTTCAACGTAGCCCGTCGTGACGATTGGTCCAAGACTTACACCCGTAACTTCAGTTGTAAAACTTCCCAAGAGTTGAGCTCCGGTATAAGCTTTTACGTAATATTGTTCTTTTGCTACTCCGTTTTCCGAATTATAGTAGTCGATAACTATATAATAAGTTGAGTTCCGATCAATCGTCATATACTCACTCTTTAAGCAAGAGGATAGATCTACGAAACCTCCACCATTCTTCCCCTCAGGGTCGGCTTGATCAATAACACCTTCCCGACCTATACTATAAACGATTAAACTTTTCTGGAAGATATAATAACGGTCATCTTCAGCCGGACTAAATGTAGCTCCAGCATTTCCATTAGTCGCTATAGCCGCTTCTTCATCATCTAAAACATTCTTACCAGTATAATAATTGGAATAAAATCCCGTATATCCCGGATCAATTTCTTTATTATCAGAGTGGTTGTTATCATTTAAATAAGTACTACTGATTTTTGTTAAATCAACTTGATTTGTTTCTTGATCAATATAACTTTCTGAAATACCGACGTCATAAGCTACCTGAAGCGGAAGTGAAGCCGTTGTACTTTCATTATTTTCATAAGTATCTGGGAAATTCCCACTCTCATCATTTATATTATTTAAAGTTATAGTATCGACTGCTAAAGGTAAAGCTTCAGATGGAATTATTATATATAAGGCTTCCGAATAATTATCATCAAAAGTAGTGTTCTCACCCGTTCCTTTATCAATGTCACTTTGTTCGACGTAAATAACAATATCGCTTAACTTGAATGTATTAGAAGGACTCGAGGTCGTACTCAAAGAGCAATTTGTTATCGTCGTATCTTGGTTACTTACAATTTGGTAATAAGTTCTCGTCGTATTCGAGTCATCAAACGTTTGATATTTTACTTTTTCTAGATCATATTGCTGTCCAAAGAGCAAGAGATTTGAAACATTTTCAACATCCAAGTAATAACCGATTGGGTCAACAAAAGTGATCGCGTTGTCGATTCCGGACTGATTCGCACCACCGGTGATCGGGTTAAAGGATTGCCTAACAACGATGTTATATAAATTCTTAAATGTACTTTGGATAGTATCGTTATTTACATCAAAATATTGGTTATCATACCAAATATTTTTCTCAATATTTGTAAGCTCATCCGAATTTGAACTGTGATTGAAATTAATAGTAGCCGGAGTATTCACACCCACATTACAGGTTACGGTAAAACCATCATTGGCCCCGCCACTGATCCACTGTGAATAAAGCTGGTAAGCTCCTGGTAAAGTACCCTCTAAAGTTGGATAATTATATGTATCTTTATAATCCTCATCCTCAAAATCTCGATTATAGATAACGTAGGCTTGACTCGGATCTACGTATTGGGAACTCGGATTTTCATTAAAACAAGATAATGGATTAATAAAACCATAAGAGAAAGCTACTGTATCCGCAGCATAATCGTCAAGATCACATCCCATAGTATAGACAGCTGGTTGTGTGTTATTATATAGATCTTGAACTGAAGCTTTCTGATTACTTATTGTTATTAACGACTGAGTAAGCAAAGGAATACTATTGATACCAAAAATATGTTCATTTCCGGCAGCATAGGCCTGAATCCCCTCAGTAATATCGTTAAATAATTTATTGGTTGGAGCAACCTCTTGCTTATAGGTAGAAGACCCAGCTGAACCATTTATATCTGTTCCTAAACCATCGTACGCATTCGTTGTGTTTTGATTTGGTTCTAGTGTCGTCTCCTCAGTTGTAGCTACGGCTTCAAGAGAAATACTGTTCGGATTATCTTCAAATTTCTGACAAATCGCTGTATTTGTTGCACCATCAGTTAAAGCGATCATGGCCGGCATAACCTCGGTTCCATCGGTCAATGTTGGCGGACTTTCAATAAGCTGTCGCATACCAGCGTAAATACCGGCAGATAAATTCGTATTCGACCAGGAAGTAACGGTATTTTTTAATGGCTCAGAAGATGATAAATTTTGACCGTTTTCAACTGCTGTGGGAATTCCGTTGAACGTAATATCACAAGCCCATTGATTATATGAAGTTTGGAAATGATTTTCCGCCGGGGTCAAGAAAGGCTTGGCTTCGTTTTGAGTGTAGTGACCCATCGGGACTAAAACGTAAGCGGTCGAGTCATAAGCAATAACACTGATCTGATTGTTTTTATTTACCGCCATGAATTCATTCATGAATGTATTAACCGCTTCGATCGTTTGATACATTCTATGATTTTGATTTTGGGCAAATAAATTGATGTAAGCCACCTTTTGATCTCCCTCTAATTTGGTCTTGTAATAATTCCAATCAAAGTAATGGAAAACCGCTTTTCCATTTTCATACCGTCTATAACAAACGGGAGTAATCTTTTCTCCATTATTTAATACTTGGGTTGTATCAATATCAGGTGCATCTGTAATTGATCCAGTAAGATCTTGAATAGTTATTGAATCTTTATTTTCTGGCTCAACCTCTGTAAGTCCGTCCCCAGCTTCGTTCAATTGATCGAAAACAACATTCGAAGTCGTTTTAAAATAACTAACTATATGATTTTGAACATCATCATACAACGTTTGGGCCGTCGGTTCAGGAACACCTTCACTTGTAAAACTTGAAACGGTTGGATAACAATCCAAAACGTTTGTAGGCCTTGGTGATCCCATAGAACCGGACATATCTAAGACAATGGATAAATTGATTGGAGTCTCTCCATTTAAAATCTGACTCGATCCTATTGCTGAGAAAACTTCCATGAAGTCGCTCTTAAAATTAACGTTTCCATAATTATCGTCTTTCCATCCCGTTGTTGTATATCCAGTTCCAGAACCATCAGGAACATAAGTATTTGTAACTCGTGAATTATCAGTGGAAATATCTACCTGATTTTCATGATTTTTGTTCGCTTCTTTAGGATTAAAACTATATACTGATTTATCTGTATAAATTCTTCCTGCGTAGCGTGCTCCAACACTATCACTGTCATTACCGATACCGAGAACTTTTATATAATTATTCGTTGTTATTGGGTCAGAAACACGTTGAACATTTTCAGTAGCGTAATGGTTTTCATCAGCGACCACAAAAACGGCCATGATTGTTAAATTGTCACCAAGATAAAACGTCTCCGTTTGGTTCATACTTCCATTATCACTATAGGATCCACCGGTTACTTCCCAATGATCAAAAACGTAATTACGGCCTTTATTCTCTATTGCTGTTAACTGAATAACAGAACCATAAGGATATGACTCACCACTAACAACTCCCTGCGCTTCAGGGGTATCTTCAGCCGTATTTGTATTCGCTATAATCTTCCCAGATACAGTTGTGTATCTTGGCATATTAGATGTGAAATTTAACGAATAATTTTCTTTAGGATCGTTCGTTGCACCTGGTGTTGAAACTACTTCTAAGTTAAAGGATATAGTAGCGACTCTATCAACGATTACATTCGGATTATTTTTACTTGTAATAACAATTTCAAATTTATAGTTTCCTACCGGAGTCTGTTCAAATTCCCCAGAAGCTTCTTTATATGTTTTTATTCCAAAATATTGACCACAATAGGAACTGATATTCTCCGGTTCACTTACAGAACCCGGAGCCGGAATCCAAAGATCACCATCGCCACCTTCTCCGCCCGAATTAATAAATGTATTCGAGTTCGATGATTCTGGTACAAAAGTAAGGCTTGTTCCTGTTTGTCCAACAAGATCTCCTTGGTCACCGAGACCAGCTATACCGTCGCAGTCTCTAGCTGTCCAAACTTGGGGAAGCTGACTTGATGAAATATTCTTTGGACTACCATTTGTAGGCTCATAAGTAATAGCTAATTTATAACCTTCTGTTGAATTAATTCCACCTGGAACTTTTGTAAGAGAACCAAGCGTCAGTTTACTATTGGCCCGGATAACATGGTTTTCAACATCATTAATTGTATACGTATAATCGTTATAACCGTAATAATTACCTTGCGATAACTGTAAAGATTCTGTAATTTCTTTAGTATCTCCTTCAGGTTCACCACCGATTGTGATTGGACCGTTGTAGAAGAGTGGGGCAGCTAAAATATTTGATGAGAATGTAAAAAGGGTCAATAAGACCAATATTAATAAACTGCCCGATAATTTTAAGTATTGTATTAAGTTTTTCATTTTCTCTCTATCTCCCATGAATACTTAATTTCGGGCTAATGCTCGAATAAAATTTTTATTGGACTAATTTAACAACTCTAATTTCAACAAAAACAAAATTTATACTAAAATCACCATCCTAGGTTCACCTCCAATTCCGTTAGGCTTATAGGTCAGAATCTAATTTTTGATTTGTTTGATTTTATTTTTACCCGTTCGGATAGCAAATAACGAGAAATTAAGAAAATTAAACAGAAAAATTTTAATCAGTCAATAGATTATTTAAATTTTTTAAAGGAAATTTTAGATTTTTTGTTTAGATATTTAAAAAGAGGATAAGCGGGAAACTTAGACTAAGAAGAAAATTTGTAAGCTTGCGCCTTAACTAAGCTAAATTCTTGTTGTAACTTAAATTTACCCGAGGTCTTTACGTTTTAAACAGTTATTGAAAACGGTTTATAGATAAGTCCGTCTTCACTTTCTGTAGAAACTGAATTAAAGTATCTTAGAATTGAAGATTACCGAAAACAGCCGTTCAGACCCGGCTAAACCCTTTAACTCCTTTTAATTAAAAGCGTTTTTTGGGGATCTTTCCTATCTTGGCTAATTGACGGAAAGAGAGAAATAATTTACAGTTATTCATTATTATGTGACTAACTTAGATACTTAAAAAAGTTAAACAATTGTTAAATTCAAGAAGACTTCCGTGGAGGTTAAAATGAAAGATTTAAATACTGAAAACATCCCCGAAGATTACGGGGAACTGAAACAACAATACCAGCAGCTAAGCCGGGAGTTAAAGAATTCCCAAAACGAGATCCGGCAGCTTCAGGAAAACGTTGCAGAATTAAAGGAGAACTATACGTCGTTACAAAAAGATTTTGAAGAAGCAAGTAAATTTTACGATTTGTTAAACGAAAAAATCGATTTGGTAACCGAAATCAACAAAAAGAATGAAATATTTTTGACTAAGGTCCTAGAGGTACTTTCCAAAAATGACGAAACTATGTCGTTAATGCAAGAAGAGCTTAATAAAACTATATCGCTAGTAAAAGTAGAAATCGAAAAAGCCAAATCGATAACGGGGCAAAGTTATAAAATTCCTGGAAGTAAAAAGCGAAAAATATAGGAAACGGGTTTAAAAACTGACCGATACAGTCGTGTTAGTAGATTTACAAAGACGGCAAAAATACGGACTACGCGGCTTCCAATAAATCTACCGTTTAAATAGATCTGCGGTTTCTTCACCCGGACCTAACCAAATTACTCCGCAACCTGGCTTGAGATCTCAAAACTGTAAATCCCAAAAACTTTAAGACCTGAATTGAAGTATTTCATTTCAGGTCTTTTTCGGGGAGTGGTACAAATTGTGGGTATGGAATAAATCGCGATTTGTCAAGGATTTTTTTAAGCGGTCTGGAATGCGGAAACTAAAAGAATTCTGAGATTAAAAAAAGACAGATTCAATTCAAGGGTATGAAGTTAATAACCCGAACTAAAAGAATTGAAAATGCCTTCCAAATTAAATTCTAACAGAGTTCAGGATAACCCTCAATTCTATAACCACTTAAAAACCGATGACTACCATACGATCTTAGAACAATCAAAACGGGACTATGAGAGGTGTCTGACCGAGCGGATGCAATCCGAAATCACCGAGCTCGGACTGGTCCGAAAAGGCTACCGAAAGCCCAGGGCTTTTCACACGGGCTTTGGAACCATATGGCTGAAAATTCCGCGGGTCTTGCACACCAATTACATTCCGAGCTTTGTAGTGCAGAACTCACCGTTTGACTATCAGCTCTTATACGCCATCCAGTCAATGTATCTCGGAGGAATGTCCCAACAGGCTATCGCAGATCATCTAAACGAAGTCTACAATCTCGACGGCGTGACCAAACGTCAGGTCCAGACGGCCATTCAAAAGATCATCAAGCCCAGCCTTGAATTCCTGGACCGGGATTTGTCTGAGACCTACTATCCGGCTATCTTTGTTGACTCCCACTACACGCCGATCCGAGAGGGAAGTAAGGTCAGTAAAAAAGCCGTTATGATCGCCATCGGAATGCGAAGCGACGGTAGCCGGGAAGTGCTTGGTATGGACATCCAAACGAGCGAAGCTACTTCAAACTACACGCTCTTTTTCCAAAAACTAAAGAAAAGGGGGTTGCAGTCCCCGGAAGTCGTCGTTAGCGACGAGCACAAAGGACTGAGGCTAGCCATCCGAAGAAACTTTCCACTCTCCTGTTGGAGGCGTTGCAACTTTCACCTATTAAAGAGCGTCGGAAAACTTACGGGCTTTGACAGCGAGTTCACGAAAGCCTTATCGAAGGCTCTTCTTCAAAACAATCATTTAAGCCTGATCCACGACACGGTCTCGCTTTTGGAGCGGTATAAGAATCTTTATCCACAAGCCACCGGACTGATCGAAGAGAGCCTGGTGGATCTAATGAATTTTTATCCCGACGACGCTTTTGCGGGACTTACGGCTACAAACAACGTGAGTGAGTCCCTAAACAGTCTGATCCGCTCCAGGACGGACGCGGTACGGGTCTTTCCACATTCGGAAGCTTACATCAAGTTAGTCGGAAACCTGTTGATCGAACGCTCGATCAAATGGAGCCAACCCCCGAGCCTCGATGAAGAATTGTCTTATGAACTAAACGCCCGTAAGGACCGCCGCTTTAAAGAAGTAAGGGAAAGTCTTGAAACGACCTCTCTTGTTTCGGCGAAAAAGACCATCTCACCCTGTATTTTATGGCTGGACGTGTTCTATCAGGACGTCTCCATCCGTTTTGTTAACGTCAGTGTAGGCGTGATCGTTGTCTTCGGCTGCGACGCGCTCGACGGAAAGCGTAGACCCATCGCTTTTGAATACATCCTCGACGATGTTCAGACTTCGGTGGACCGGCTCATAGAATCGCTTAAAAATGAAGTTGATCTTAAAGATTTATTTTTGATCGTGGCTCCGCTTTCGCTCGAGCCCTTTGGCGAAGCTTTCAAAACGAGTTTTCCAAAAGCGCGCTGGCAACTAGACGTAAGTTCTTTTATAGAGCTCGTAGTCCACATTGCTCCAAAAAAGCAAAGAGAAGAGTTTTCGCATCTTCTAAAAGAGCTCTACAAATCTCAGGATCTACAAGAGTTTAAGCAGAGACGTAAAGGCTTTACCGACCGGTACGCCCGGCGCTTTCCCCGGGCTATCGCGGAGTTCGAAAAGTATGTCGATCAGACGGCGACTTTTTTAAGCTTTAATCTACCGAAGAAGCGAATCAGCCGGGTAGATCAGATGAGTAAGTCTCTCCTTTGCAGACTTAAAGATGATCTTCCCGAAACGATGACTCCTTTTAAGTCTTATCCTAAAGTGTTTGAGTTTGACGAAGCCTTAAGACTGGCTTTTAAAAAAGAACTGGATTGCCCTAAAAACAGAGCTTACATTCATCCGGATAAGCTAAGTAAGTACATTAAATGAGGTTAAAAAAAGTCAAGAATTAACAAAGAAATAGTTCGGGTTTCTTGGCTTTTTGGCTCTCAAAAAAAATTCTTGACAAATTGCGATTTATTCCATACCCACAATTTGTACCACTCCCCTTTTT
>CANRHG010000084.1 GCA_947630385.1 uncultured Eubacteriaceae bacterium | reverse complement strand
GAACGACGCGTCTTACGACTACAACAACCACCGTTTTGAAATCAACAACGGACTGGACTGTTCGGGATTTGTCGGTTGGACGGTTTACAATACGCTTAACACCCAAAGCGGTGGCGCCGGCGAAGTCTACTGGGCAGACGACCAGGCGAGCTGGTATGCCCAAAAAGGTTACGGGTCCTATACGCCTTACGGCCAGGTCCAAAGCTATGAGCCGGGGGATATCGTAAGTCTCAACGAAGACGGACACGTCTATATCGTCCTCGGAACCTGCAGCGACGGTAGCGTCGTCTTAGTCCACGCGAGCCCACCGGGCGTCATGATCTCAGGAACGCTCACACCGGGCGGTGCGCAGTCGCAGGCTACGCAACTGGCCAGACAGTACATGCAAAGGTACTTCCCGGATTACTACAACCGTTACAACTCCCAGCTCGACCGCCAGCACTTCTACCTTACGAGATCTTCGAAGTTTAGATGGGGAGACAATTTTGTCGGCGATCCGGACGGTATAAGAAACTTAAACGCGCAACAAGTACTCGATACTTTGTTAGCCCAATAAAAAAAGGTGCCTTTATGGCACCTTTTTTAATGAGACAGGCCCATCCGGTCGTCTTCGGTGATCTCACGGATGACCCGACAGGGGTTTCCCGCGGCCAGTGCGTTCGGTGGGATGTCGTGGGTGACCACGCTCCCGGCGCCGATAATGCTGCCCCTGCCGATGGTTACGCCCGCGCAGACCGTAACGCCGGCCCCGATCCAACAACCGTCTTCGATCGTGATGGGGGCCGAGTACTCGAAGTGGCCGGTCGCTCCGTCTTTTTTAGTCATGATACGGCGTTCTTCGGCCAGGTAGGGATGTAGGGCCGCGGCGAGCGTACAGTTGGGGCCGAACAGGACCTCATCGCCGATCGTGACCGGACCACAATCGAGGACCGTAAAGTTGTAATTGGCAAAGACGTGCTCGCCGATTTTGGTGAATTTACCATAGTCAAAGTGCATGGGGCCTCGGATAAAACTGCTCTCTCCGATCTCTCCCATGAGATCTTTAAGAATCGCTTTTCGTTTTTCGATCTCACTTTCGGGAAGCTTGTTGTATTCGTGGGTGAGGCGGGCCGAGCGGTTACGAAGGTAGGTGATCTGCTCGTCGCCCGGAGCGTAAAGCTGCCCGCTTTGCATTTTTTCGATTTCGGTCATCGCGGTTTCTCCTTAAAAAATTTCGCTAAAAACTTGACATAGCCGGTAAAAGGTAATATAATTTATAGGCTATGTTGCTGGTGGCTTAGCCAAGTGGTAAGGCGCAGGTCTGCAACACCTTTATTCGCCGGTTCAAATCCGGCAGCCACCTCCAATTATGTTGACAATTAAGCCATAGGAGATTCTCCTATGGCTTTTAAAGTTTTTGTACTTATTTTCTTTTCGAAGATAAGAGGTAATTATGCTAGATGAAGTCAAAAAAGGTCTCTACTTGCTACCTATGATTTTTATGACCGGTTTGATTTTTTACTTTTCATCCTTTACGGGAGACCAGTCTTCATCTCAAAGTGATCTTTTCGTTAAACCGGTTTTAAATCTTTTTTCACTCGATGCGCTGACGGTCACCTTTATCGTCAGAAAACTTGCCCACATCCTTGAATACACGCTTTTGGCTTTTTTGACGTATTTCAGTTTAAAACACAGTTTTTCTTACGATAATCTATATTTTGTGGCCGTTTACTGCTATACCGTAAGCTTTTTGGACGAGATCTATCAGGGGACGATCCCCGGGCGAAACGGGAACCTCTTTGATACGCTCGTCGATCTTACCGGTATCGTTCTCGTAATTTTGTGGTTAAAAAAAGACCGCTTTCGCGGCCTGTTAAATAAGTCCAAGGTTTAATTCTACCGGGTACTTATCTTTTAGGGAATCGACGTGTTCCTTAAACTTCTTGTCCTGTTCGAGGGCCAACAGATAAGTTCCTAACTGGTCTTTGATGAGATCAAACGGAATGGTCTCGTCTTTCTTATGATCCGTCTTTTTGATGATGTGATAGCCGAACTGCGTTTGTACGGGTTCTTCCGTCATTTCGCCGACTTCCAGTTCCTGTACGGCCTGATCGAATTCCGGGACCATCTGGCCCTGGCCGAAGTAGCCGAGGTCGCCCCCTCTTGGGGCGGAAGGACAAACCGAAAGCTCTCTTGCGGCCGCTTCAAAGTCCTTGTCACCGTTTTTGATATCCCTCAAGATGGCTTCGGCCTGAAGCTTATCGGGAACTAAAATATGGCTGGCGCGCATGCTTTCCGGAGCGATGAATTCTTCCGGATGGGCTTCGTAGTACTCTTTGGCCGCGTCGTCTTCGATCGTGACGGCCTGCATGAAGTTGGCCAGAGCCGTCGTCGCGAGCAGTTTTTGTTTTGCGTCCTGTAAAATTTCCTGGAATTGTTCGCTTTCTTCGAGACCTTCGTCGAGGGCTTCAAAATAAAGAAGATCCTGGGCGATGAGCTCGTCGAGCAGGGCCCGTCTGGCTTCCCTGGTCGTGAACTGCATCTGCTGTTCCGGCGGAAGTTGGGCGATCACGTTATCGATATCACTGGCGTAAATTTCTTTTCCGTTTACATTCGCCAACGGTGTTTGTTTTTTTGTTTCCATTTTTATCTCCTTTCTGGTTTATACCCATTTGGCCATAGAACTACAGCGCAAAACGTGCGTAGCTTCTTATATAAATTCCGCAACATTTTTTCGCTTGACAGGTCACAAGAGGAGTTTTATAATAAAATTAATTAGGTAAAGCCTAACTAACTTTTATGCGAGTTATCGATGAATGAAAGGGAGAATGAACTATACAATATTTATCAAAAGTTAATCGAGCTCGATGAAAAAAGCTTGGATTACGAAGCCAAAAACTGTGAGCGCAACAAGCTGACCGACTGTCAGTGCCGTTACCTGCGTCTGATCGACGACAACGAGCCGCTCACGTCCGGGCAGTTTGCCAAGTTGACCTGTGTATCCAGACCGACGGTAACGCAGCTATTAAACCGTTTTATCAAAGATGGGTATATTGAAAAAGAGTGCTCTAAAAGCGATAAACGCGTCTGGTACATCAAGATCACCGAAAAAGGGCGAAAGATCGCCCGCTACGAGCAAAACGCCCGGTACAAGATCGTACAGTTGATGGAAACCAACTTAGACGACAATGAAATCAACCAATTAATCCAACTGATGGAAAAATTGTTAAAAATAGGAGGATAAATGAGCCAAGATAAAAAAATGCTACCGATTATCCCCATCACAGAAACCGTTATTTTTCCGGGGATCAAGAGTCATATTTATGTAAATAAAGTTATTGGAGAAAACATCAGAAAGCAGCTCATGCACAACCAGCCGATGGCGATCGCGCTGACGGTCAAAAAGTACGACGCTTTCGATCTGTTAAAAGAAGAAGACTTCTACAAAACGGGTGTTCTGGTCCAGTTCTTGGATCTAAAACTGACCAAAGAAGACACCTACCTCGTCGAAATCGAAACGACCGACCGCGTTGAAGTACAGTCGATCGAAAACACCATCGACGGGATCGTCGGGGACTACACCGTGCGTGAAACCGTCGACGACCTGAGCGAAAGCGAAAAGAAAGAGCTCGTCAGCGAGATCAAGTCGACCATCCGTAAGCTCGAAAACTTCCACGGAGCCGACGGCTTTGTCCACATCGCCAACAGCTTAAGCACGCTCGAAGAACTCATGGGCGTTGCCGTACCGATCATGCAGCTGTCGGTTGAACTCAAACAACAGCTCCTTTCGATCGACTCGCTAAAAGAACGCGCCCTGTCTTTCGTCGATGATCTCAACGACCAGATCAATTCGGTCCACATGAGAATCGAAGCGCAGCGTAAATACAACGAACGCCGCTCGAAGGAATACCGCAAGATGATCCTTCGCGAACAGATCGGCAACATGCAGAGCGAACTCGACAATCTCGAAGGCGGGGAAGGGGAAGAAAAGACCCTCGACCAGCGCATCAGAGAAAGCGATATGCCCGAAGAAGTTAAAGAAGTCGCCTTTAAAGAACTCAAAAAGCTCAACAACCAAGGCGCGATGAGTTCGGAAACGGCAACGATCCAAAACTACATCGAATACCTCTTGGAAATGCCCTGGACGTCGAAACCGACCGACATCGACATTAAAAAGGCCAGAGAGATCCTCGATTCCGACCACTACGGCATCGAAGACGTTAAAAAGCGTATCATCGAACACCTTGCCGTCATGAAGCTAAAAGACGACAAACAAGGCTCGATCTTACTGCTCGTAGGCCCTCCGGGAACCGGTAAAACCAGTCTTGGCCGTAGCATCGCCAAAGCTCTGGAACGCGATTACGTTCGCGTCAGCCTCGGTGGTGTTGACGACGAATCCGAAATCCGTGGCCACAGAAGAACCTACGTCGGCGCGATGGCCGGACGTATCATCAAAGGCATCAACACGGCCGGATCCAAAAACCCCGTCTTTATTTTAGACGAAATCGATAAGCTCGGCCGCAGCTACCAGGGTGACCCCTCGGCTGCACTGCTTGAAGTACTCGACCCCGAACAAAACGGTACTTTCCAGGATCACTATCTGGACGTTCCGTACGACCTTTCGGAAGTCTTCTTCATCGCGACGGCCAACGACCTAAGTACGATCCCGGCACCGCTGCTCGACCGTACCGAAGTCATCGAGCTTTCAAGTTATACCAATACGGAAAAATTCCACATCGCCAAAGAACATCTGGTCAAAAAGACCAAAGATGAAAACGGGATCTCCGACGAACAACTCACGATCACGGACGACGCGATCCGCAAGGTCATCGACGACTACACCGCAGAAAGCGGCGTACGTGGACTGACCAAACAGCTCTCGAAGATCTCCCGCGTAGCTGCGCAAAAGATCGTCACGGGCGAAATGGAAAACGTTGAAGTCACCGAAGAAAACATCACGGACTTCCTCGGTAAGAAGACCCGCCGCCACGAACAAGTGGCAGAGTCCAACCTTCCGGGTGTTGTCACGGGTATGGCCTGGACGGCCGTTGGAGGTGAAATCCTATTTACAGAAGCTTCCTTCATGCCGGGTTCCGGTAAGACCATGACGACCGGTCAGCTCGGAGACGTTATGACCGAAAGTGCCAACATCGCGATGAGCCTGATCCGTTCAAGACTTGAAAAAGAACAGACCGGCTTTGACTTTGCTAAGCACGACCTTCACATTCACGTCCCGGCTGGCGCGACCCCCAAAGACGGACCGAGTGCCGGTGTAACGCTTACCACGGCCATCGCTTCGCTGATCCTTGGTATCCCGGTCGACAGCAAACTGGCCATGACCGGTGAAATCTCACTGAGCGGGAAAGTTCTTCCGGTCGGCGGGATCAAGGAAAAAGTCATTGCGGCTCACCGCAGTGGTATTAAAACCATCCTGCTTCCGAAAGACAACGAAATCGACATCGAAGACATTCCGGAAGAAGTCCGCAACGAACTGGAATTCAAACTAATGGAAACCATCGACGACGTCTTTGAAGCTGCGCTTGGCGTCCAGGTTCCGAAAGTTGAAAAGAAATTCGACCTTTTCTTGAACACTCAACCTCATCAAAGAGTTGAGATGCCATCAATGATTCTATAACCAAAAATGACCATCTGGGTTTTCCAGATGGTCATTTTTATTAAATGTAGTACATTATATCCGGGGGCGCGACCTGCTCGTTTAAGTCGGCTAGACTCACCGAGCTGAGCGTTTCCCGGATTTTTTTATCAAGTACGCTGAAAACGTTTTCTTCAAGCGCGCCCTTAAGATCCAACCGGCTTTCGAGAAAATCGGTGTCCGTTTTCTCAAATAGGCCGCTGTCCAGAGCGGACAGGATCTCGTAAACGGTGACCTCTTTAGGCTCTTTGGCGAGTAAATAACCGCCCTGGTTGCCTTTAAGAGAGATAAGGAGCCCGTTTTTTCGAAGGGCCGAAAAGATCTGCTCGAGATAGACTTTCGACAGCCCCAGACGCTCGGCGATGGTAGCGACCGAGACGGGTTCGTCACGGCCTCCTACCATTTCAAGCAAAACCGCAAGGCCGTACCTTCCTTTGGATGAAATCCGCAAAAACTTACCTTAGTCGTACATCGGCGTTGACAGATAGCGCTCTCCGGTATCCGGAAGCAGGACGACGATGTTTTTACCCTTGTTTTCTTCACGCCCTGCCAGCTCTTTTGCTGCGGCCAGCGCGGCTCCGGAAGAGATCCCGGCCAAAAAACCTTCGGTCTGTGCGATCTCTTTACCCGTCTTAAAAGCGTCTTCGTTCGAGACCGTGATGATCTCATCAAAAATGTCCGTATCGAGTACCTCCGGGACAAATCCCGCGCCGATTCCCTGGATCTTATGGGGGCCGGCCTTTCCCTCACTAAGTACCGGTGAGGCTTCGGGCTCGACCGCTATGATCTTAACGTCCGGATTTTTTTCCTTTAAATATTTTCCCGTACCCGTGATCGTGCCTCCGGTCCCGATACCGGAAACAAAAATATCGACGTTTCCGTCGGTGTCTTCCCAGATCTCCGGTCCCGTCGTCTCATAGTGGATCTGGGGATTGGCGGAGTTGACGAATTGGCCCGGAATAAAGCTGTTTGGAATTTCCTCGGCCAGTTCGTCGGCCTTTTTGATGGCGCCTTTCATGCCGTCTTTACCGGGCGTTAAGACGAGCTCGGCCCCATAAGCTTTAAGTAGGTTTCTTCGCTCAACACTCATCGTGTCGGGCATGACGAGGATCGTCCTGTAGCCCCTGGCCGTTCCGACGCTGGCAAGCCCGATTCCGGTATTTCCACTGGTCGGCTCGATGATGACCGTATCCTCATTTACTAAGCCCTGGGCTTCGGCTTCGTCGAGCATTTTCTTCGCGATGCGGTCTTTTACGCTCCCGGCGGGGTTGAAGGCTTCGAGTTTGGCGATGATGGCCGCGTCCAAACCGTTGTTTTGTTCGATCTTGTTTAAGCGTAGAAGCGGGGTCTTTCCGATGAGTTCGGTGACGTTGTCGTAAATCACTATATCCTCCTAGAGTTTATTAAACATATATGTTTACTATGTTATATATATGTTATAATAAATTCAAAATAATTTCATCAAGATGTGAGGAGAAAATGTCGAAAGAAGATTATAAATTTGAAACCAAACAAGTCCACGTCGGACAGGAAGAGCCGGACGCGGTCACGGACTCAAGAGCCGTACCGATTTATGCGACGACGTCGTACGTTTTCCACGACGCCGACCACGCCGCTGCCCGTTTTGGTCTAACGGACGAAGGTAACATCTACGGTCGCCTGACCAACCCGACGCAGGATATTTTTGAAAAAAGGATCGCTGCCTTAGAAGGCGGCGTAGCCGCCCTTGCAACGGCTTCGGGAGCTGCGGCCATCACCTACGCGTTACTAAATCTAGCCCACGCGGGCGATCACATCGTGGCCGAAAAAACGCTCTACGGTGGGACCTTTAACCTATTGGAACACACCCTTAAAGATTTTGGGATCGAGACGACCTTTGTCGAACCCGACGACATTCAGGGCTACGAAGACGCGATCCAGGAAAACACCAAAGCGATCCTCGTTGAAACGCTGGGAAATCCCAAGAGCAACGTCGTGGACATCGATACGATCGCGGACATCGCCCACAGCAGGGGGATCCCGCTTGTCGTCGACAATACCTTTGCGACCCCTTATCTGTTCCGGCCGATCGAGCACGGCGCGGACATCGTCGTACATTCGGCGACGAAGTTTATCGGCGGCCACGGGACGGCCATCGGCGGCGTCATCGTGGACAGCGGCAATTTCGACTGGAAGAAGTCCGGAAAATTCCCGCACCTGGTCGAACCGAACCCGAGTTACCACGGGG
>CANRHG010000083.1 GCA_947630385.1 uncultured Eubacteriaceae bacterium | reverse complement strand
GTTTTCTTTTTTGATAATAACTTCCTCCATAAAAAAGATTTTATCTACCCACCTGTACTTCTTTCTCTCTTACATATTTAATGATATCCCATTTAAAGCGATTTGAGAAGCCTTATTTTTTTCGAATAACAGCATAGCAACAAAAAAAGCCACGACATCCGTCAACTTTTACTCAAAAGCGGGTCAAAGTGGCCTAAAAGCGAGAAGATGGAACCAGAAAAGCGCTTTTTAAGCCCTTCCAGATCCTCCCAAAAATGACATTTTAATTTATCCCCAAATCCTATAAAATCTAAGAGTCATAGCTATGATTCGGAAGAAATATTAGGGACCGTCATAAAAGTTGTATGTTTTAAAAACATTCATAAAGGATGGACCAAGAAAAACAGTCTAAATCGTGTTATTTTGACCACTCTTTAATTAATCTTTAGTAGAACGTATGATAGAATGAAGTTACTTTAGGTGTGAAGGAACTTTTGTGTATTGTTTTCTACTTAAAACTTTCACAAGTTCCTTTAAGGTTTGTTCCATTTGCTTCGGATGGTTTCTCAATTCTTTAAACTTTTTACTCCAATTACCACGAACTTTAAAATCATCGGTCTCAAGATCCGGCCAGATTTTTTTGGTCAGGAAAAGTCCATTTAAACTCCCCGGAAGATCCGTAAGATAACAGTGAAGAGTACGTTAAAACGGTTTGTAAGGAATTTTAAGTAAAGAACTTTAGTTCCTGATCAGAAAAGAAATTATTAAAAATTAATTTTAATCAATAAAACTGTACTTTTCTACATTCCGTAATAATTTTTTAAATTTGCTCTAATGGTTGTTTTTTTCCAATCCGAAAACGTTTATACTTTTAATTATAAGTAAAAACAACTTTTTGAATTGTAAATTGGTTAAATTTTTAAGGGGTAAACTAAAGGTCCCAGCACCGAAATTAACATCCGTATATGTCTGAATTGCTGAACCGAAAATAAAATACGTTTTGTTAAGAACCCAATTAAGGAAAAAATGGCGACCTCAAATCGGAGAGAAATGAAGAAACTGAGTGATGTACGGGCCATTGTTGACCTGGCTCAAAAAGGATACAGCGATAGCAAAATAGCCCAAGAATTAAAGATGTCGAGAAACACCGTTCGAAAGTATAAGAAGATTTATATGGAAGCACAAGCAAAATTAAACTCGGATGATCCGGACAAAAACGTAGAGGAACTGGTCGAAATCTTGAATTCGGACCCGAAATATGACGTTCATAACCGAAAACCATATAAATACAACAAAGAGATCGATACGTTCTTGGAAGACATCATTAAGCAGGAATATGAAAATTATAGAAAACACATCTATTCCAAACCCCTTCAGAAAACGAAGATTCATAAAATGATTCTAGATAAGGGTTATCAAATCGGCTATACGAC
The DNA here is from genome assembly GCA_947630385.1 of uncultured Eubacteriaceae bacterium. Taxonomy (GTDB): domain Bacteria; phylum Bacillota; class Clostridia; order Eubacteriales; family Eubacteriaceae; genus CANRHG01. The sequence goes on along the minus strand of CANRHG010000083.1, from coordinate 6,561 downwards.
GATTTCCAAAAAGATCGATTTAAAACGCAAGGAATTGATGGATAAATATTTCTCTTCGGTGGATTCGAAAGAACAGCCGGACCAAAACTAGAAGTAGCTGTATATTTTTGGAAGAAAGCAGAATTTAGGTCATTAAAACAAGTTTTAGACTTTAAAACGACAGTAATAATGTATAATAAAAAGGCCGGCAGAAAAAGCCGGTCTTTATTATTAGCAAAATTGGAGGAGTAGATGTCACAGCAAGAATTCGAAATGTTTCAAACGCAGCTTCGAAACGCTATTGATGAAAGTGATTTAAAAGAAGACAAAGAAGCCGTTTACAACCTTCTGGCTAACCCAAACCGCTTTTTTGAAGTGAATTTTCCGGTATTGATGGATGACGGGACCAAAAAAGTTTTTCATGGGTTCCGCTCACAACATTGTAGTGCCCTAGGACCGACCAAGGGTGGTCTGCGTTTCCACGAAGGCGTAGACGCCGGTGAAGTCAAAGCTTTATCCGGTTGGATGACCATAAAATGCGCCCTGTCCGGAATTCCGTACGGCGGCGGTAAAGGCGGGATCACGGTCAACGCAAAGGAACTTTCCGAAGGCGAATTAGAACGTCTGTCTCGGGCTTTTATCCGCGCGATCCATCCGTATATAGGAGAAAAGTGGGACGTTCCGGCTCCTGACGTTAACACGAACGGCCAGATCATGAGTTGGATGCTCGACGAATACGAAGCGATCACGCAAAAGCAGGACATCGGGGTTCTGACCGGAAAACCGATCGAACTCGGCGGTTCGTTGGGTAGGACGGAAGCGACGGGTTACGGTGTAGGGTTTACCGTACGTGAAGCCTGCAAGAGAAAAGGAATCGACCTCAAAGGCGCGACCGTTGTCTGCCAGGGCTTTGGAAACGTCGGATCTTACGCCTGCAAGTGGCTAAACGACCAGGGTTGCAAAGTCATCGCCATCGCTAACAGCCGTAACGGACTCTACAACAAAGACGGTATCGACATCGACGCGCTCATGACTTACTACGAAGAAAACGGCAACGATCTTTTAGATTTCCCGGGAGCCGAATACCTGGATAAAGACAAGATCTTCGATATTCCCTGTGATATCTTACTACCATGTGGTCTTGGCGGCGCCATCACAAAGGAAAACGCCGGAAATATTGAAACCAAAGTTATCGGAGAAGGCGCCAACGGCCCGCTCACCACGGAAGCCGACGATATCTTAACTGAAAAAGGCGTTTTGATCATTCCGGACGTTTTGGCCAATTCAGGCGGAGTTACGGTCTCTTACTTTGAATGGGCCCAAAACCTCGAAGGTTATCCCTGGACGGAAGAAGAAGTCTTCGAACGCGAAGAAAATCTACTGGTCACGGCTTTTAACAACATCTACGATTTGATGGAAAAGCAGCACAGTAAAAATATGAGAACGGCCGCGTTTAATTACGGGATCAACCGCATCAGTAAAGCGATGAAACTAAAAGGCTGGTATTAAATAAAAAGCAAAAAAGCTCTTTCGGAAAAGAACATGGTTCTTTCGAAAGAGCTTTTTGTTTTATATTTTATTCGTACCAGGTGTACTCGATTTCCTCACTGATTTCCTGAGCCCTAGCCGAAGGTGTATAGTCGATCTGGTAGACGAAATTGTACCAGGCTTTGATGTTATCGACTAAAGTCATCGGGAAGATGTAAGAAACGTCGTCTAAATACCCGTCTACAAACAGACCGTCGGCCGGCAGGCGAAACTGCGCGATCGTTTTATCCCGCATTATAAGAAAATTAAGCCCGTAGCGGAACAGTTCCGAGGTCCTCAGTGAAGTCTCGACGTAGGGAAGAACCGACTGAACGAGTTTTACCTGCTCGATGGGGTTCATCTGAGAGGCTTTGGCGACGACCTGCTCTAAGATGTTACGCTGGCGCTGGGTCCGGTCGTAATCGCCGTTACCCGTATAACGGATACGGGCGTACGACAGAGCCTGGGATCCCGTCAGGTGTTGCGGACCGGTACCGGGAACGTCCGGATCCTGGGTCCCGACCTTATCGTTCACATCCATCAGGTACTGGTTGAGCCAGTACAGTTCGTCTTCATCCGTGATCGTAATGTCGACACCGCCCACCGAATTGACCACGGCAACCAGAGCCGTAAAGTCGACGACGACGTAATCGGTAATGGCCGTATCAAAATTTTCGTTGATCGTCTTTAACGCTTCCATAGGCCCGCCCTGGGAATAGGCAGCGTTTAACTTATCAAAATAATCAAGCCCCGCTAAGTCCACATAAGTATCGCGCATAAGCGACGTAACTTTTAGACTGTTGTGCTCGAAATCGGCGGAACCGATCATGATCGCGTCCGAACGGTCCCCTTCAACGTCTTCGCGACCGTCAACGCCAAAAACGGCGACGTTGGCTATTTGGTGGGACGAGGCTACGGCGGCGGCGTTACTCGAAATATTGTAAAGTTCGTAGTTTCCAGATAGGTCCGGATTTAGCGGCAAGACTCTGGCGTAAACAAACGTCGCGGCAAACAGCAAGATCAGAACGATGACCAAAAACCAGAGCAAGCGCACAAACGGTTTCGACCGTTTTTTTATGGTGGCCACGTTCTGTGATGAAACCGCGCGGTCCACGCTTTGTTTTACCTTACGGACGTTTGGATTGGCGTTTGAATTTTTACGGGCGCGCTTCGCGCTTTTTTCCCTTCGCCGTTCGTATGGATTCTTATTTACGTATTCTCTTCTCGGAACCTGATCGTAGCCGGCTTCCTTAAGTCGCTGCTGTTTAGATACGCGCCGGTTTCCTATGACGGGTCTCGAGGGTCTTCTTTGTTTTTCCATGATTTTACCAAAACGGTACGAAAGGCCCCTTCCTTGACCTCGCAGATAAGGAGGGGTCGTTCACAATTATCAGATTATACCACACAAAATATTCTGAGATTTTTCCATTTTGTAAACATCCAACTGTAATATGCGATAATTTTTAAAATGTCTTTTTGGTATAATTAAAAAAACTGAATTCGAAAATTCTACGAGAGGGAATCTTTTTCATGGATAATAACAGCGAACGTTTAGGTAGTTTGATGCTCTTTAGTGACATTGCCCTAATTTTATCTACCTACGGCGTTCTATTTGCTTTTAACTCATTTGTAAGTCCTGTAAACAACAACGTTTGGATCGTCTGCACTTTTTTTCTAGGGATTAAGGTTTTGATCCTGGGGATCGCCGACGTCACCGGCATCGGTAAAAGCGTCTTCGTGAGCCTTATTTTTATCATCATTGCCGACGGCGTGATCTTTTTGATGAACCAGCTTTTGGCTTTCGGGCTTTCCCTACGGCTGCTTTTACTCATGACGGTCGTAGACATCGTCATGGTTTTAATTGCCGTACTCATTTGGAAAGCGTACGCGAGAAGGCGCAACCGGACCCAGGAAAGTTGGGTCCACGAAAGCGGCGCGACCTCTTCGGTGAGCGCGCCCGCCTCGGACGACGAGCCGATGGATTTCTTTGAAGACGGACTCGAAGTTTCCACGCCCAAGGACGAGGAAGAAGTCTTTAACTTTGGAAGCGTGAAACTAGAGGAAGAACCAAAAGTCGAGCCGGTTTTAAGTTTTGAAGAGATCACCCAGGAAATTCCCGTCGAAGAAGTGACCGCCCAGATCGGGCAGGTCGAACCGCAGACCGAGACGGTTGAAAAGCAGGAAGCAGAAGCGGTCCTAGAGACCGAAACGGTCGTTGAGACACCGGCGACCGAAGAGCTAGAACCGGCCGAAACTCCGGTAGCCCAGGAAGCGGAAATTAAAGAACAGATCATCGAGCCGACGCTAATGACAAAGCCGGCTCACGAAGAAGTGACCGTCGAAGAAACGGCCGAGACCCCAGAGCCTGAGGAAGTAGCGACAGAGGAAGTTTCGCAAGCCACCGAGACCGAAGAAGTCCCGGTCGAAGAAACCGTCACCGTCGAGCCCGAAGAAGAAATAATCGAACGGCCTTCCGGAAAGATCGCGGTCCCGAATTTCGTCGTAGAGGCAAAGCCCGCGATGATGATCACAAAGGAAGACTTTAACAGCATCATCAAGAGCCTTCCGAAACTTTCAGACGATCTGGGAATTATTCCGATGGATATCAGTAAAGAGGATCTTGAGGTCCGCAAACAGGATATCCGCAACGAGTTCGACGTTTTAAACAAACAACTAAACGCGCTCATTCAAACGTATAACGGTTCTTTAGAAGAGGGAAGTCCCGACCGGATCGCTATGATCGAAGATCTTGAGCAGGCCGGATCGATCAGCAAGAACGACCGGATGATCCGCAATAAACTGAAGATGGTCATCGACAAACGTTTTGTCAGCGACGACGTCTTACACGATCTGATTTTAAATACCAATAAGATCAGCAACCAGTCCTATTCGGTAGACGTAGCTGAAGAAAACATTAACGAACGCGAAGCGGTCGAAAAACAGCGCCAGGCCGAAAAACGCAGGGTCGAGGAAGAAAACCGGATCAAAGAAGAACAACAGCAGAAGTTTGAACGGGCAAAACAAAAGAACATCAGGGCCGAAGAGCGTGAAAGAAAACTAAACAAGACCAAGGAAGAAGCGCTTCAAAAAGCCTTAAAACGGCAAAGAGAGCAAGAAGCTATCCAGGGTCATGGGATCATCGTCGATGAAACCGAAGTCCGCCTAAAAGACAAGGGAATGGATATCATCATCGATAAAGAGGATTTAGAGCTTCTTAAAGAATTCCTCCGCAATCAGGAAAATAATTAATTTATTTTAAATTTTATAGAAGGAGTATTTTGTGAAACGATTTCTAACAATCTTCTCGATCGTAGCTGCCATCGTTCTCATGGCCGTAGCGATCACTGCGTGTGGTGGTTCGACTTCCAGCGACACGTCGTCGGACACAACCTACACGATAGCGACGGACACTACGTTTGCTCCATTCGAATTTGAAAACGATGAAGGCGAACGCGTTGGGATCGACATCGACCTGCTCGATGCGATCGCCAAGGATCAGGGATTCGACTACGAACTTCAGGCTCTGGGGTTTGACGCGGCCGTGACCGCCCTTGAAGCCGGACAGGTGGACGGAGTTATCGCCGGAATGTCGATCACCGAAGAAAGAAAAGAAAAATTTGATTTCTCGGAACCGTATTTTGACTCCGGTGTGGTTTGTGCCGTAATGGACAATTCGGATATCGGAACCTACGATCAGCTCCGTGACCACTCCGTAGCGGTCAAGAGCGGGACCGAAGGCTATTCTTTTGCCGATAGCATCAAGGATACTTATGGCTTTACCCTTTCGACCTTCACCGAATCGGCGAACATGTACGAAGACGTAAAAGCCGGAAATTCAGTAGCCTGTTTTGAAGACTATCCCGTCATCGGTTACGCCATCAACCAGGGCCAGCCTTTTAAGATGGTCGGCGGTCTTCAGGCCGGAAGCCAGTACGGTTTTGCGGTTCAAAAAGACAACGAAAAGACCCACGAATTATTGGAAAAATTCAACGCGGGGCTTGAACACGTCCGTTCAGACGGAACGTATCAAGAAATATTGGACAAATACATAACGAGTTAGTCCGGAGAGTCGGGAATAATGAGTATAATTACACTTTTTATTGATAATTTTTCCCGACTAATGGATGGCTTGTGGATCACGTTAAGTACGACCCTAATATCACTGGCGATAGCAGCGGTATTAGGGCTTATTTTTGGATTAATGTTGATTTCGGACCATGCCTTAGTACGGGGTATCGCGAAGGTTTACGTTGATATCATAAGAGGAACGCCGATCATCGTTCAGGCTTTCTTCATCTATTTTGGGATCCCAAACGCCACGGGCATACGTTTGACCGCAGAATCGGCCGGTATCATCACTTTGTCGCTCAACGCCGGGGCGTATACGGCAGAACTCGTCCGCGGTGGGATTCAGTCGGTCCCCAAAGGGCAGATGGAGGCCGCGCGAAGCCTGGGAATGACCAAACTTTTAACGATGCAAAAAGTCATTCTGCCGCAGGCTTTAAGGCTCATGCTTCCGTCGATCGTAAACCAGTGCATTATCACCTTAAAGGATAGTTCGATTTTATCCGTTATCGGTTTGGCCGAACTCACGCAGACGGGCCGGCTGATTATTGCGAACAATTTTGAGTCCTTTAAAATGTGGATCATCATCGCCATCATGTATTTGATACCGATTATGATCCTTACGAAATTCTCTCAGTATATCGAAAGGAGACTAAAAATTGGCAAAAATTGAGGTCGATAATCTTGAGAAAAAGTTTGACGATCTCGAAGTTTTAAAGGATATTAATCTGAAAGTCGATGAGGGCGAAGTCGTCTGTGTCATCGGCCCGTCGGGATCCGGCAAAAGTACGATGTTGCGCTGTCTGAACAAGCTCGAAGAAGCCACGAGCGGGAAGATCGTCGTGGATGACAACGAGATCACGGCAAAAGACGGAGATATCGACAAGTACCGCCAAAACATCGGGATGGTCTTTCAACAGTTTAACCTGTTTCCCCATATGACGGTCTTAGAAAATATCATGCTCGCGCCTACCTCTCTTAAGATCAAAG
>CANRHG010000082.1 GCA_947630385.1 uncultured Eubacteriaceae bacterium | reverse complement strand
TTTCTCCTTTTTAACTACTTTTAACAAAATATCTACTAAATCCAATTCATCAAATAAGATCGGAACTGGGTATAAAGGGTTGGCTTCCCTCTCAGCGTGTCTTGCTATAGCAGGTATATCCGCCAGCCGAAGATCTTCCAAATGATTCGGTATTTCCAGCTTTTTATTTAAATCTTTAATTTTTGCGATGAATGAATCGGCTCCTTCTTTAACTGAAACATTTTCATCGATCAATCCCGTTAAAACCGCGCATTCATAGAGTTTTTGGTCTACATCCGGCCGATAACTTTCGAGAACGTAAGGCATTAAAATGGCATTAGCTAGTCCGTGCGGCGTATCGTAAAATCCACCTATCGCATGAGCCAAAGCATGGATGTATCCAACGTAAGACCTAGAGAAAGCCCTTCCTGCCAAAAATGAAGCAAAAAGCATACGGTCTCCTGAATCCTGAGTGTTGGAATTAAAATTTTCTTCCAGATTATTAAAGATAAGTCGCATAGCTTCGACTGCGCTGGCTCTTGAAGTAGTATCCAGAGAGTTACCTATAAAAGCTTCTACGGCGTGGGTCAAAGCATCCATACCCGTAGTGGCTTTAACCGACTCTGGGCAAGAAGAAATATTTTTTGAATCTAGGACCGCTAAATCCGGCTGAAGAAAAAAATCATTTATAGTAAACTTGTCGTTGTTTTTCTCATCAACTAGTACAGCGGCAAGAGTAGCTTCACTCCCCGTCCCAGCCGTTGTTGGGATGACGGCCAAAAATGGGATTTTTTTATGAACCTTTAGAACTCCTCTTAACTTACTCAACTCACTATCAGGTTTGACCGCTTTTATACCTGTAGCTTTGGCACAATCGATCACCGACCCGCCTCCTAAAGCTATAATCGCCTGAGCGTTTGTATTTTTGTAAACTTTGTAAGCTTCTTCGACATTTGAAATCGTAGGGTTGGCTTTTATATCAGAAAACATCCCAACCTCTATTCCCGAATCAGTTAAACCGTTCTTAATCTGATCCGCTAAGCCGTTCTCTTCTAAATTCTTATCCGTAAGAAGTAAAACTTTAAGTATTCCCTTCTTTTTTAAAACCGGTCCCAAATTTTCGTTGTGTTCCAAAATTATCGGATCTCTGTAAGGCAAGACCGGTTTTAAACTTTTAAGGACTTTTTGATAAGAACGGCAATATAATTTTTTGATTAAATTCATAACTTTAGCACAATGTGTGCTGAAATTTCAAAAAAATAAACCAAACAATGTTCAATCATTTGGTTTTAGGCCATTTAGGAATAATTTAAAAGCGTAGCGAAAAGATTTAAGTGACTGTTCCAGTGGAATATCTCTACTGAGTGCGTCCGTGTTAAATCCCCTAATAAAACACCACAGCGCGTAGCTTAGTTGATCCGAGTCAACTTTACGGATGTAACCTTTAAGAATCGCATAATTAATAATACGTTTGATCTCATCGTTCCACCAGGTAAAATTCTCATTTGATTCCGAATCTTGTTTGAAGATAAACTGGTTGAGATTCCCTTTTGCTTTATAAGAACCGATAAGCGTGTTTTCCATAAAAGATAAAATACTTTCGAAGAATTCATCCTCTGACTCAAAATTTAAATCGATATTCTCGCGAAAGGAATGGGCGATCTCCTGATAAATTAGGTTTAATACTTCTTCTATATTATTAAACCGGTTGTAGAAAACCCTATTTGAGATTTCCATTTCTTTTAATACATCTCTGACGGTAATGTCACTTACGCCTTTTGTTTTGGCTAAATCTTTGACCGTCTTTACTATTTTCTTTGACATCTCGTCGGAGATATATTTTTGTTCTTTACCCAATTGTTTTCTCCTCAGCACACAATGTGCTCAAAAAAAGTTTAATATTAAACGGGATTAATGTCAATTAAATCGTTAGAACAATTTAAATTTAACCAGAAAAGAATTATTTAATTGATGAAGTGAGGATTTTCTGGTTGACAAATCCAAATGTCAACCTTCAGGTGTCGAAGGCACTCGTCGAAAACAACCCGGAAAAGAACCAGCGACAGACCTTCAACTCGTATTATCTGTTCACTAACTCCGACTACATCAGCCTGACGGCGTGGGTCAAAACCGTAAAAAGCGATCCCCACTTAAAAGTTTTAGCCGGTGTAGGTCCGAACGAAAAATTTCCGAGCCTTGAGAGCTACTACAACTTTGTGGACCGTCTGGCCGGGGACTGTCCACAAAGCGAACACGTCGCGCCGAAAGGGAAGAACAACAAAAGACCGAAGATCCGAGTCCGGACTTAAAAACCGAACAGATCGCCTAGGGGATCCTAGAAGACGAAAACTTCATGAGCGAAGACGCCCGGGTCTTTAACCGGCTTCTTTGCGAACTCGGGGTGCTTCCCTCCCAGTCTTGTGGGATAATGCCCGAAGAACTGAGCCTTTCGGGCGACGGGACGAACCTTCCCGTAAAAAGCAGCTCTTACGGCCACCGGAGAAAGAATTTAGATGAAAACTTGCGCTATTACGGCGCGCCCGACGCTTCGTGGGGGTGGGACAGCTCTAAAAACTGCTTCTTTTACGGCTACAATCTTTACACTTACACCTATTACGATCCGGAATGAGGGTTCGAGCTCCCGGTCGGCTTCGACCTGTTTGGCGCGGCCGAACACGACAGCACCGCTTCGCTTAAGACGCTCTCGGGCCTTTTTGAAAGTTTGCCACTTAGCGAAGTGCGCCGGCTCGTTTTTGACAGCGCCCACGACGGCAACGCGACCTACGAACTATGTCTTGAACTCGGGATTGAAGCTTTTATCGATATAAACCCACGGGTAAGTAAACCGGAAAAAGAACGGGGATTCGATTTTAGTGAGCTCGGAATCCCCATTTGTGAAAATGGTCGAGAAATGAAATTTGATGGGTACAGCCCCAAACGCGCAGATTGTAAGTGGATATGTCCACTAAAGGAAAACGAGACATGTCCGCTGCGCTGCCGTAAAACCCCATCAGTGCCTACATTTTACACCCGTCCGAGTAAAAATCCAAGGTTTTTCACGACCACTCCGCGAAATTCGAAGAAATTTAAAAAGATCTACAATACCAGGAGCGCTTCCGAGCGCATCAACAAACGTCTCCTTAAAGACCACAACCTGGAATCCTACGGCTTTAAGAGCCGGCGCATGATCCTATTTTTAATGGCCTTGTCCGGAATCGACCTTCACATGCAGGTCCAGCTCGAACAGGCAGCCGAAGACGGATGGGCAGCTTGATCAAAAGGATGAAACGAATACGCAACTTAATTTCTATAAGGGAGAGCCTAACCTGAGACCGTGATTTTTTCTCAAAAATCAGAACGTCGCATATAATTGTTGAGAGGACTCCCATTAAATCAATAAATTTTTAAAAACGAAATTGTCACTTATTTTAATAATAGCTTGCTTTTCCTGCAGGTATCGCGTCCAGGATTCCTTTAAGTTTACTTCTGTTAGGATATTTATCGATAAGTTCTTGTTTGAGGTGATCATAGTAATCTCTAAGTTCGGGAATAGCGTAAATAGCTCGAAGAGCTTCATCAGCTTCTCTATAGTCTTTGTCTCTTGTACCGGATGCCATAGCTTTCCGTACTTTAAATGCCATAAATTCACCGACTTCATTTGGAGCAATTCCAGCAAGCGTCAGGACAAATTCACTTTTAAAGTCCTTGATTTCTTCGTAATCTTTAATGGAAAGAGCCTGGATAAGTTCAAAGTAATCATCTATCATTTCTCTGTCAAGAAAAAGAATTTGCGTAGTCGGTTGTTGTGCGTAATAATCAAACGCTCGTTTTTGTTCGGGCCTATCCAGAAGAAATAGATATCTAAATAAATTACTCGCTTCTTTTTGTACATAATTATCAAGATTATGTTTGAGTTCTTTCTTTAATTCTTCTTTAGAATGATTTTTCTTGACTAGAATTTTTATAAGCAGATTGCTGTTTTTAACGAGTTGTTCCGTACTCATAGTAGGAAGTTCCTGTGCTTTCTGTAGATATTCAAGCGCTTTGTCAGGATCTTCTTCCTTTAAATATTTTTCTGCTTCAAAACGGGCTATGTCTCCTAGATAATTATATTTTTGAACAAATTCATTTAAATCTTCCTGAGGGTCACCCCGTTTAATTTTTAAATCAAGTAATTCACGAGTGCATTCAGATAATTGATCCGGAGCCGGTTCGTTAGGATTGAATTCCTTTAGATAGGAATCAATGGTTTTAATTAGGATTTCTTCTTTTTCTTTTTCCCATTCTTCTTCCGGAAAATATTCATAAACCAATAGATTCATACAAAAATCAAACATCAAATCTGGATCTCGATGAATATTTTCATTGATCAATTTTTCAATTCTTACTAATTCGTACCCTTGTACATTTTGAAAGATTTTATCAAAATCCTTTTCTAATTTATTAAAAAAAGATTGGCTGCTTGAATATTTATAGAGGCTGATACCAAGGCTTTCGAAAGTATAATAAAAAGTTTCTTGAAGCAATTTGAAAGCTTCATAATAGCGGTCAGTTTTAATTAAAGGTTCGACATAAGAAGAGATTAATTTGTTAACTGAACGGCAAAATTTTCCGACTTCAGCACTACCAATAAACATAAAACTTTTATTAAAAACTTGTCGATCAATCTTAAACAATTCATCAACAAAACGATCATAGTTTATTTCAATATCTTGACTTTTTGGAGAATATTCGTAGTAAATTTTTTCTTGAAGATCTTTCTTTCGGCTCGTCAAATTCAAAATAATTTTAACTAATTCTTCTTTCTTCAGTCCTTTAATAAATTTTGTAAATTCTTGCCTGGTCATTTTAATCTCATCTTCCTTTTCGAATATACTAAGAACAGAGTTAGTAAAAAACTGTCGTTTTATGATATTGTCTGTTTTAATTATAGCAAAAAGAATTTTTCGAATTATATCTGGCCTTTTACACAGGCCATTGAATATAATACGAAAAACCTTAAGCGCTCTTAAGAAAAGGGCGCTTTTTTACTGCAATTAAACAACATTTTCCCGTTTTTTCACTCTTTTTTGGTGATATTTGAGCTTTTTTCGATGTTTTCCTAGTCTTCGCTTTGCAGATTCATGCCAGGTAGCAAATCGCCATAACGCCAAAGGCTTGTACCCCAAAAAACTAAACCTATCTGAGTAGGCTTTCAAAGCCAAATTACGGCTTTTTTCGGCGAATACCGCTTTTTCTACAGATGAAAGCTGTTTGGTTAATCAACCTACCTCTTTCTTTGCTTTTAATTCTTCTTTCTAGATCCAACTTAAGTATCTAACAAAACGCTTTTTTGTTTCCGCTTATAGTCTATAGAGAGCTATAATACTCAGAAATAGTCTTTTTTTGTCTTTTATTCCTTTTTATCCAGAAACCCTCTAATCCTTTGTAAAACTCATCTAAATTTCCGGTTTAAGCTTTATTTAAGAAAACTTTCATGGTTGGCAGATTTGGGGTACAAAGCAAGGGTCGTTTTGGCGATGGTATTGGAGGGTAAAAAAGTTTTCCAGACGCTCCGAGAAAGGCCATATTTAGGGCGAAATATGCGAAAATATACTATATATAGACGATTTTCTTAGATTTTCGTGAAAAATTTTTTTGAAAAAAAGTTGAGAATCGGGACGGTATATGCAAAAGTACCATTTTCTTGAAGATCTTTCTTTCGGCTCGTCAAATTCAAAATAATTTTAACTAATTCTTCTTTCTTCAGTCCTTTAATAAATTTTGTAAATTCTTGCCTGGTCATTTTAATCTCATCTTCCTTTTCGAATATACTAAGAACAGAGTTAGTAAAAAACTGTCGTTTTATGATATTGTCTGTTTTAATTATAGCAAAAAGAATTTTTCGAATTATATACACTCCAACTTGTAGAACACAACACCTGATAAGATCGATCTTGATTAAACGGTCAAATAGAGAAAAAAATAAAGCCGATAACACTGAAGTAATCGGCATGGACTATTGAAAAAGTAGGCCAATTAGCCGACTTTTTCGATAGTTTGAGAGGTTGTCTGACCTCTTTTTTAATAAGTTTCATGGTAGTTAGAATTAAGCCATCCTAATAAAAACTTTTTATTATATCAGGATTTAAGTAAATTTTTCCTCCCTAAAATTCAGTTGTTCTTAACATGGGGTTCACTTTTTCTTGAACTCTGATAGAATTTAATTTGGAAGGCATTTTCAATTCTTTTAGTTCGGGTTATTAACTTCATACCCTTGAATTGAATCTATCTTTTTTTTACTTCAGAATTCTTAAAATTTCCGCTTTCCAGATTTTAAAAATCCTTGATAAATCGCGATTTATTCCATATCTATAATTTGTACCACTCCTAAAATTATAAAATTGATTTAAGGATTTGTTTTCCTGTTTCTGTCAGTTCAATAACTTTTTCTTTACCTTGAATTATAAATTCGTTATTTTCTAAAGTTTTAAAAGCTTTATAAAATGTAGACGGCTTTAAATGAGACTTTTCCATTAACTCTTTCTTTAAACTGTAATTATCTTTTTCGAGTGTGGTTAAAATTTGAATTTGACTAGGCGTTAAATGAATAGCCTCTCTTTCTTTTTGCTTTTTATTATTCTCGATTTCTAATATTCTACTTGACTTATTTCTATTAGGAAGTCGTAACTTGAAAACATTTGAAGATAATTCGATTTTAGGTTTAACCTCTTCCTGAGAATAATCCGAATAAATTCTAACTATCCCAGTACCATAAGCTTCAATTAATCCTAATCGATAAAAGATATTTGATAAGTTCCGATTTCGAGGGATATGAATACCTCTAAGAAGATCATCTATTTGAATTCCCTTTACTAACGGTCCTAAAGATGTTATCTCAAGTTCTTCCGGACAGATTTTAACTAAAGTTGGACCTTCATAGTAGTAGTCGCGATGGATGGCAGCATTCACCACAGCTTCTCTAACTGCATCTTTCGGGAAGTCAGATTTCTCTCTTCGATATTGTTTCTGAATCTCAAATGTATTCTTATTTATAATGTCAATAAAATCTAAAACTTCGTCTATTTGCTGTAAGACAGAACCTGAAAATTCTCTTCGCGATAAAAATTTAGTTTTATTAGAATCAGAAAAAGTAGCCGCTTTAAAAGTAAAAGGATTTTGATCTGACAGAATCAAAGCCAGATTCGTATATAAGTTTGTTTCTAATTGAACTAAGCCTAATGATTTCATTCCAGCATCCAAATTTAAATCGTTATCAGCAAAGAACTCTCTGGCTTTATTAAAGGTTAAGTTTTGGATTGGAGAACGTAATTCTTCAAATTTGACTCCATCAGATTTTCTGATCATGTCCTTTATTTCTTCCATAGTAGCTGGTCGAGTGGAACTACCCTTCCTAATAAAGACACCTTTTGAATTTATTCCTTTTTCTCTTAGACAATATGGTTTATTATCTCCTTCTAAAACTTTTACCTGAATAACTTCATTATTTTCTTTTTGCGTATTTAGATAAAGCGATGGATCCGGTGCTATCGCATCATACAAAGCACTACTTACTTGTAATTGTAATTCGTCTAATTGTTTATCATTCATTCGAATTGGATCTCCTTCATCATCGACAGCAAATAAAATAACCCCACCATCACTATTAAGAAAAGAATTAATTACATTTAAAGCTTTCTTTGTATATTTACTTTTAAATTCTAAATGTGTTCCTTCAACGCCGTACTTTCCCATTATCTATCTCCAATATCTTTAGCTAAAATATTGATATAACCGATAAAAGTAATAGTTTAAGGTCTTAGATAACTAAATATATAAAAAATAATTGATATAAATTCTAAGAGAATTTAGGTTTCCTTTCTAAATATTTTATTTACTATCTAAGTTTTGAGTGCTCTTTGTCTAACTACGGCAAATCAATTTTTAAACCTCTTAAAAGCAAAACGGTCAGATTTATTTAGGATAACGCTTTCAATTATAAATCTTAAGATTCTAATAAGTCCTCTTATTGACTTCCAGGCGATCTAGTACTTTCGTTTCATAGTTGACGAGATAAAATTAACTTTATTTTAGAGAGTATCTTGCAGTCAATCAATTTTGTAATAAAACATTATAAAAGAGAAGACTACAAGGTTTTTTAACGTGGATAC
>CANRHG010000081.1 GCA_947630385.1 uncultured Eubacteriaceae bacterium | reverse complement strand
GCTACGGCCATCGGGATCGAGCCGGTAAAGAAGTACGGACAGTTTTTACCTTATTTTAACGAAGAGCTCCTCGATACGATCGGAACGTACGGGATCACGATCTTAAGCTCAGGACGGCTCGTCGGTTACGCGGAGCTCCTGCCCGGGGACGAGCTAGAGGCAAACATCGTCATCGAAGCGCTCAGCAGAAACCACGGCTTTGGAACGCAGGCGCTCGATATCCTAAAAGAGGAAGCCAAAAAACGCGGGACTTCGCTTATAAGGGTGCCAAAATCAAAAAAGGAAGAAGATTTTTTACTTAAAAACGGATTTAAATGTGAAGGTAATAACTATAGATACAAGGAAGAAAAGGATGAATAATCTGGAATACTTAGACTTTTTAAAAACCACCGATCCGGAATATTACAAGATCGTCGAGGTTTTTACCAAGGAAACCAGAGACGAAGTTGAGCTCGACGAAAAGGACGCGGCCCTTGGAATACTGGCTACACTCATCGGAAGCCAGGCCGTCCTCGAATTTAAGCTCATCCTAGGCGAAGCCCTAAAAGTTCTTACGCCCGAAGAGATCAAAGAGACCGTCTACCAGGGTACGGCTTATCTCGGCCTGGGACGGGTCCTTCCCTTTGTTGAGGTCTGTAACGAGGTCTTTAAAGAAAAAGATATCACTTTGCCGCTAAAACCACTTGGTTCGGGCGGCGACCGTCTAAAAGAAGGGGCTCAGGCACAGGTCGATATCTTCGGTGAAGGCATGAAAGATTTCTATCGCAGCGGGCCGGAAGACCGAAAGCAGATCAATTTGTGGCTCGCCCGAAACTGCTTTGGCGATTATTATACCCGCGGTGGGCTTGATCTTCGCCAGCGCGAACTCATCACGTTTTGCTTTTTGGCCGCCCAGGGTGGGTGTGAGCCCCAACTCATCGGCCACGCCGCGGCCAACTTAAAAGTAGGAAACGGCAAAGACGTCCTGATCGCCCTGGTCAGTCGCAACCTTCCCTACATCGGCTACCCCAGGAGCTTAAACGCCCTGAGCTGTATCGACAAAGCCTACGAAAACGCCTAATGAAATCACTAAAAGAAGCCCTAAACGAGCTGGAACGGGCCGAAAACGAAGTAAACCGGCTTCAGACCGGACTTTAAAAATGAAACACTATTTAGAAAACACTTTAACAATAGAAGATTTAAACCCCATCGAGATTTTGGCCAAAACCCATCCTCAGATGGACGCGGTTGCGGTCGAAGAAAAATTAAACTCGAAGGAAAATATACAAAACCCCGTTTATTTGGGTTTACTGCTAGATTACCTTAACTTAAAGCCAGACGAAGATATCCTAACGCTCATTGAGGACGCGCCGGAGGATTCTTCTAACCTGCTAAACGCGCTGACCGACACCGTTTTAGCCGGGATAGATGATCCGCTGGCCAGAGAAATATTTGAAATCCTCTCCGTCGTCCGTACGGGTTTAACGAGAGACGAGCTCAAGGAGTTTTTCGCCTTTTCAGGTAAGGAAGTCGACTTAGAAGAAATCGGTGCCGCTTTAGGCGAACTCGGGGATCTCGTCAACGAAGGAGATACCATCTCTCTGTCCTTAGTCGAACTAAGAAATTATCTGAGTAAGGAGTTAGAAGAGAAACGAAGAGAGCAGTTTATTTCCTGGCTAAAATCTTTGGATGAATCCAACCCCTTAAAGATCCGGGAAATTTTCTATCAGTCCTTTTTAAGCCGGGACGCCGATCTGTATTTGGATTTCTTAAAAAATTACTACGGTAACTTTTTAAGCCCGGCAGCGTTTGAACCGAATTTTAACGCCATTATCGACGTCGTCTATGACTATGACGGCGGAATGGATTTTTATAAAAACCTCTTAAACCGGCCGGACGTTAGCAGCTATCTATATAATGGAACCTCTGTACTGTTCTACACCGCGAAAAAGCTGGGACGGGAGCCCTCAAAAATTATCGAATTGCTGGAAGAAGCCTTAAAAAGCGCGGAAACGCATAGGAAGGAGCTCGACCTTCCGGACTATATGGAGCACTATATTTTATCCGGGCTTCTTCGCCATCTACAAGACAGCTACGTGGAAATCGATGATTTAGATAAGGCCATTTTATACGGAGAGCGTGCCCTGCCCGTCGTCGAAGCGCAAGCCAAAGATACACCAACCGTGATGGTCCCGGAAGAACTAAGCGCGTTTTACGGCCAATTGAGTCTACTTCACGCGGCCGTCAACCACTTTGAAAAGGCGATAGAATACAGTGAAAAACAGTTGTCGCTACTAAACGACTTGCTCGAAGAAGAAGTGACCGAAACCCGTCTCAATCATAAAGTCAACGCCTCACTTTTGTTGGCCGAATCTCAGACGCAGTTAGGTGAGTATAAAAAAGCGATCCCCTATTATATCGAAGCGGCCGAAACCGAAGACCAGCTCTTTAGGGAATTCCACGACATCGAAGCTTTCGTGAAAGAAGGCGAAATTGATTTTAACCTCGGCGAATTGTACAGTTACCTAGGTGACTACGTGGAAGGCTCAAAATGGTATTTAAACGCCGTTATCATCCAAAAGACGCTTTGTAAAACTTTTGATGAGACCCGTTATATCGAAGAACTGGCAAAAAGCTACACCGCCCTAGCCTATAGCCTTGAATACAGCGACGAACACGAACGGGCCCTGGAATTTCTCCAAAAGGCCGTTGATCTCGAAGAGGATTTAAACAAGTTTAAAGACGATCCGGACTCACTCTTGGATCTGGTCAACATTTACAACACGGCCGGTGGCTTCTACGTGGCGAGCGGAGACTTTGAGGACGCTTTCGAGTACTACGACAAAGCCACAAAAGTCGCAAAACGCCTGGCCGATGAAGGAGACGAAACGGGTCTTCAGTTTTATACCGCCAACCTCGAAAATCTCGCCCACATCTACTTAAAGCGCGGGGATTATGAAAAAGCTTTGGAGATGTATAAGGAAGTCAACGACAACATAATGAAACTTCCGGAAGATAAGCTGACGGAACAGTTGATCATGATCCGCAATGAAAACCTTGAAACCATTGCAAACTTTTACCTATCAGAGGATAAGTTCGACGAAGCCTTTAGCGCCCTGACCGAAGCGGCTCTTGCCCGGGAACTCATCGACAAACTGGAATCCACCCCGGAAACCAGAGCGAGTCTAGCTCGAAACCGGTCGATTCTCGGAGACTATTTCCTAAAAACCGGAAACGAAGAAACGGCCTTACGGGCTTATGAAGAGGCGGCCGACCTCTTTAGCGATCTTGAAGGACAACCGGACGTTGACTATCCCTTAGCTTACGTCTTAAACCGTATCGCTTCGATCTACGGCAGTAGACGGGAATACGAAAAAGCACAGGAGGTCCTCTATCACGAGCTCGACGTACGAAAAAGACTCGACAACAGCATTTTAAACAATCAAAGAGCTTTGGCCCTGTGCTACTACTGGCTCGGAAATACGCTACTGGTGCTTGGAAATACCGACGAAGCATACGATTACTACTACGAAGCGCTGGAAATCCGGGAAAACGTGATTTTGGAAATAGACGCGATCGACGCGCTCACCGAACTGGGTGAAGTTTACCACGCTATGGCGAGCGTAAACGGCCTTAAAGGAAATTTCGAAGAAGCCAGAGATTACTATCAACATTCCTTAGAGACTTTCGACAAAGTTTACGAACGCAGCCACGATTCATCGATTTTAAAGCTTAACCTGCACAACTATAAGATGCTCAAAATGACCTATGAAGCCTTGGGCGATTTTGACGGCGCTTTAGACTGTGAATTAAAACTCATCGAACTTGAGAATTTATTGGATCAGGACTAGCCAAAACAGACAAAGAAATGGCGACGTATTATAATAACTTTTGAGTTCAGGCGGTAATAAGCAAATCATTTTTGCCACCTGGAGAGACACTTGAAGAGGAAAAATATGAACATAGTTTGTTTGGATTTAGAAGGGGTCCTGGTTCCTGAGATTTGGATCGCCTTTGCCGAAGCTACGGGAATTCCCGAGCTACGGCGTACGACCCGAGACGAGCCGGATTACGGAAAACTCATGCAGTACCGCTTAAATATCCTAAAGGAGCACGGTCTGGGCTTAAAAGAGATCCAGGATACGATCGCAACGATCGAGCCGTTTGACGGCGCCAGAGAGTTTCTCGACACGTTAAAAAAACAGACGCAGGTACTAATTTTAAGCGATACCTTTACGCAGTTTGCCAAGCCCTTAATGCAAAAACTGGGTTGGCCCACGATCTTCTGCAATACGCTTGAAGTCTCGCCCGACGGTGAGATCACGGGATATAAAATGCGCACGAAAGACTCAAAACTCGGGACCGTAAAGGCTCTGCAGTCGATCGGTTTTGATACGATCGCCTGTGGCGACAGTTTCAATGATCTGGGCATGATTAAGAACAGCAAAGACGGCTTTTTGTTTAAATCCACGGATCAGATCAAAGCGGACTACCCTGAGATCCCATCTTTTGAGACCTACGATGAGCTATTAGACGCCATCGAAGGAGCGTTAGACGATCAAAACTAAAAAACAAACTCCGAAGCTTATCGCTTCGGAGTTTGTGATTTATAGCAACAAATTTTCGTAGACCCTCACGTCCTCGTCGGTAAAGAGGTTAAAGACGATCTTTTTGAGCGAAGTGTCCGGATGGTTGTCCAAATAATCTTTTACGGCTGTGACCGCTATTTTAGCCGCCGGTTCTTTAGGAAAACCAAAAACACCGGTTGAGATGCAACAAAAGGCGAGCGACTCCAGTTTGTTTTTATCCGCGAGTTCTAAGATCTGCTCGTAACAACTGGCAAGCTCCTTCATCTCTTTACGGCCCAGTTGCCCCGGGACCTGTGGCCCCACCGTATGAAGGACGTACTTTGAGGGAAGATTATAAGCGGGTGTGATTTTCGCCGTACCGACCGCTTCCGGATGGCCCTGCTCTTTTATGATCTCTTCGCAGTCAAGGCGTAGTTGGACGCCGGCTTTGGAATGGATCGCGTTGTCGATGCAGTTGTGAAGGGGTCTAAAACATCCTAAAAGCGCCGAATTGGCCGCGTTGACGATCCCGTCGACGGCAAGCTGCGTGATATCGCCATGATGCATGAGGATGCGCTCGTCGTTTGTCGGAGTCAGATCTTCGATGGTTTCAATTCCTTCGTCGTTTACGCGTTTGGATAGAACTTCGTCCTGGAGCTCTAAAAATTCTTCACTGATCGGCTGTGGTGGGCGCACGTTTGAGAGCGCCCGAAGGAGCTGGTACTGCCCCTCTTCGCTTTTTTCGAAACGGTCTTTAAAGTAAGCGTATTCGGGCATCTCCGCAAGCAACAGTCCGTTTAGTTTTTCTAATTTTTCTAAATTGTTCATAATTGAAAATGGACGGTCCCTCGACCGTCCGTGATCATAACTGGTTTAAAACCTCTCCGATATCCGCGTCTACCGCGATCGACCGGGAAGAAAGTTGTGGCGGGATCAACGTCTCGCCTTTGTTGATACAGGCATATACGGCTTTATCGTAACCTTCGGCCATCTGCCAGAAATTGTACTTAATGATCGAGGGCGTGTTAAACCCAACCCCGAGTTCTAAAAACAAAACGTTCTCTCCGTCTACTTTTTCCAAAAAGTCCGTAAAGCGCTGGGAGGCTTTATACCAGCCGATGTCTTCGACAAAAGTCGCGTCCGCCCGCAGATTCATCTCCATGGGCTTGCCGCAGACGGGACAGCGTGGGATTAGCTCACTCGGAACCTCCATTTTGGCGGTTTCTCCTTCGGGAAGGGTCAGGTCTTCTCCTACTTCAAAACCCTGGGCCTCGAGCATCTTTCGGACGAGTTTTTCGTTGTCGTAGGTTTTATCGTGACAGGGCTCGCTGCACTGGAACAGCCCGTAGTCGCCCTGAGTGTAAAATAGGCGGTCTTTATCGAATCCGGCTTTTTGGAAACAGTGGTCGACGTTGGTCGTAAGAACGAAGTAGTTTTTATCCTTTACAAGCTCGTAAAGTTTTTCGTAGACCGGCTTCGGAGCTTTCATGTAGCGGTTGATGAAAATATTGCGGCTCCAAAACGCCCATTTTTCGTTTAAATTTTTATACGGATAAAATCCGCCCGAATACATGTCGTAAAAACCGTATTTTTGGCCGAAATCTCCGAAGTACTTTTCAAAACGCTCCCCGTCGTAAAGAAAGCCTGCCGACGTCGAAAGACCTGCTCCGGCTCCGATAACGACCGTATCGGCCCAGTCCAAGGCTTTCTTTAGATCTTCTAACCCGTCGATACTTACTAAGTCAGTTTCCAATTAATAACCGATTTCTGCCAGCCAGGACTCGACTTCTTCGGGGGTCGCGTCGGCCGCAAAACGTTTGCCTTCTTCCCACGTCGCGTCGACCGTGGCTTCTTTAAGCACGTTAACGCTTTCTTCAATGCCAGAACTTCCCGAAGTACAGAACGGAATGACCGTCTTGCCGGCAAAATCGTTGTCGACGACGAAAGCTTCCATCGGCAGTGCTGGACCGTTGTTCCAGATCGGATAGCCTAAAAAGACCGTATTGTAGTTTTCCCAGTTATCCGGTGTGGTCTGCGTCAGTTTGACATCGAGATCTTCGGCTGCCATTTCTTTAGAAATACGGCTGTCCGCGTTGTTGTAATCTAGGTCTTCGTCGGTGTAAGGTTCTTCGGGTGTGATTTCAAAAGACGGGAAGTCCGTTGCCGCGACGATATCATCGGCAATTTTTTTGGTATTTCCCGTCGCCGAGTAGTAAACGACGATGGCTTCATCGCCCACAGCATCCGCGGTGACTTCTTCGGTCGTTTCGACCGTTTCCGATGTTCCGCAACCGGCGACCAACAATACCGTTAACAAAAGTCCAAATATCGCTAATAGTTTTTTCATGCCTCTACCTCCTGTACGGCTTCTTTGAAAATCTTATAGTTGTTCCTTAAATCTCCCATGTCCGAAATGCTCGTCACCGCGATGATTTCATCCGGCGCGTAGCGCTCTTTGATCTGTCTGATCTGGTCTTTGACCGTTTCTTTTGATCCGCGAACGTTCATCCCAATGGCTTTGGTCGCTAAAATCTTTTCCGCTGACGTCAGTGGCCTCGCGTTTTCGACCTTTTGCTTTTTACGCGCGTTCTTCCCCGAAAGCATATCAAGGTAGGTGCGCTGTACGCTCGAAAAAAGCTCTTCGGCTTTTTCGTCCGTGTCCGCCGCAAAAAGCCACGTTCCAAGGATCACGTAAGGTTCGCTCAGATACGGCGAGGGCTTAAAATTCTCACGGTAGATCTTGATGGCTTGTTCCGCGTCTTTGGGATTGATGTGCCCGGCAAACGAGTACATCAGCCCAAGTTCGGCCGCGACGTAAGCCGAAGCCAGTGAGGATCCCAGAACAATGATCGGAACGTCGGAATCCGCGCCGGGAAAGGCGCCTACGAAGTCCTGCTGTTCGAGCGGCCCGAAGAAATACTGGATCATTTTGATATCGTTTGCAAATTCGTTCGGATTCATATAATTCTTTCGGGTGATCAGAGCCGCTGTTCTGATCCGTTCCAGGGGCTCGGCCGATACCGAGGTCGACGCGACCCGGATATAGGGCATCCAGGGTACCATAGGTTTCTGCGACCTGAAGTGGAGAGTGGTTTGAGAGCATAACTCCACCGGCTCCAACACGGATCGAATCCGTATTCTCTAAAATATGTTGGATCACGTTTGAAGTCGATGAACTGGCCGTCCCACCGAGGTTATGGTGTTCGGCCACAAGGTAACGCTCAAAACCTTCCTTTTCCAATTCTTTCGCAAGTTCCGTCGTCCGGTCAAACGCGTCTTTGGCGCTTTCGCCTTCAAAGACCGGTACGACGTCTAATGCCGATAATTTGGTTTTCATACATATCTCCTTAATATGTTTCTCCCCACTTCTTAACCAAAAAATCAGGCGTAAAAAGGCCCGCCTACAGTTCTTCAAACGAGCAACAATAGAAAATAAACCAATCCCTCTTAGCTCTACGAAGCTGTCGAAAGGGCTTTTACCTACTTTAGTAAACGAAACGAATAAATCAGTGTAAATAAAAATGTAATAAAAGTTGTTAGAAGTAATTAACTTAATAATGCGGAAATGAAAAGATGGTGACATTA
>CANRHG010000080.1 GCA_947630385.1 uncultured Eubacteriaceae bacterium | reverse complement strand
AAGTCTCGAACATGAAACGGGCCTCTTCGGGTCACGTTTACTTTACGCTAAAGGATACGGGAAGCGAGATCAGCTGTATCATCTGGGCCTCGACCGCAAGGCGCATAAATCTTCCACAAAACGGGGACCAGATCTGTGTAAACGGGACCCTCCAGGTCTACGTACAGCGTGGAACCTACTC
Organism: uncultured Eubacteriaceae bacterium; assembly: GCA_947630385.1. Classification (GTDB taxonomy): domain Bacteria; phylum Bacillota; class Clostridia; order Eubacteriales; family Eubacteriaceae; genus CANRHG01. The sequence continues at coordinate 7,995 of CANRHG010000080.1, read as the reverse complement.
GATCATCGTTGGATCTCTGCGTCCGGTCGGGACCGGGACCCTGTTTCGAATCTACCGAGAGCGCTTAGAACGCCTCGTCGAACTGGGTCTGACCGATGAAGAACGTAAAAAAGAACTGCCCGAGCACATCTCGCGCGTAGGGGTCGTCACCAGTGAGACCGGAGCGGTCCTTCACGATATTTTAACGACCGTACGAAGGCTAAATCCAATGCTAGAAGTCATGGTCGTACCCGCCGCGGTCCAGGGCGAGGAAGCGGCTGAGAGTATTAAGCGGGGGATCGAGGCTTTAAATAAAGAAGGCAGCAGTGACGTGATCATCATCGCCCGGGGCGGTGGCTCGTTTGAAGACCTATGGGCCTTTAACGAAGAGCCGGTCATAAAAGCCGTCGTAAATTCAGAGCTTCCGGTCATCTCCGCGGTCGGACACGAGACGGACGTCTCCCTTTCCGATATGGTAGCTGATCTCAGAGCGGCCACACCCACGGCCGCGGCCGAACTGGTTTCGGGAAGTTACGGTCTGTTAAAAGAGAAAATCGCGCTGCTAGAAAATGACTTAGATACGTTAATGGCTGAAAAGATCGAGGTTTACAGGGACGTCCTCGAACAGTTTCGCGTCTTTTTTCTCACCCACAGCCCGAAAAACCGCTTGGTCGAGCTGCAGTTTCGCCTTGGAGAGTTGGATTTAAAACTAAGATCGAGAATCGACGACATTCTAGGGGGCTTTAGAAACAGGATCGAAGCCTTGAAGAACCGACTCGAAGTTTTGGATCCGAAGTACCTGCTTGAAAAAGGTTACGTTTTTGTCACCGACGATGAGGGAAGTCTGATCAAAAACAAAGAACAGGCGCTTAAAAAGGAAGAACTTAACATCCACTTTGTGGATGGGATTTTAGAAGTTTATGAAAGAAGATAACAGTTTACTGAAAAAAATAGAACGAATCGAGGCCATAACGGGAAAGCTCGAAGACGAGGGGATCGGACTCGAGGAGTCGCTTACGCTTTACGCCGAAGGCATGAAACTGCTTAAAGAATGCAGCGAGCAACTCGAAGAGGCCCAAAATACGATCTTGAAACTCTCACAGGACACGATGGAAGTCGAGACGCTCGACGGTGAGTTTTAAAGACGAACTCGCCTGTAGGAGCGAGGCTTTTAACGGGTATTTAGAAGAAGCTCTTAGTGGCCCGTTCGACTGTCCGGATATTTTGGCCGACGCGGTACGCTACTCCGCCCTGGCGGGTGGAAAACGGATCCGGCCGGTACTTACACTCGAAGTCACCAAAATTTTCGGTGGGAATCAAAAAGAAGTCCTTCCGCTCGCTCTGGCTCTTGAGATGATCCACACTTACTCGCTCATACACGACGATCTACCTGAGATGGACGACGACGATTTAAGAAGGGGCAAACCTACCAATCACGTTGTCTTCGGACAGGCCCAGGCGGTGCTTGCCGGAGACGCCCTACTTAATCTGGCGGTCGAAACGGTCCTAAGTGGAATTCCTAAAGAAGAAGAAAATTATCTCGAGGCGGCTAGGATCCTGTTTCACGCTTCCGGCATCAATGGCATGATCGGCGGACAGAGCATGGATATAGAAGGTGGGAGGGATCTTAACTACATCAACTCCCATAAAACGGGCGCGCTTCTTACGGCCGCCGTCCTCTGCGGGGCGGTCGCTACCCTCGGAGCAGAAGCCATGGAGATCGAGCCTCTTAAAAGATACGCGGAAGCGGTCGGGGAGGCTTTTCAGCTCGTCGACGACGTATTAGATGTTGAAGGGTCGACCGAAGAACTCGGAAAAGAAACCGGAAGCGATGAAAAAAACGACAAAATCACGTCCGTCTCGCTTTACGGACTAGATGAGACCAAAAATAGGATAAAAGAGCTTCAAAAACAGGCTCATCTTGCGCTCGATACGATCAACTATGATACCAAATTTTTAGCCGATTTGGCCGATTACATATGTGAAAGAAATTCGTAGGAGGATTTTATGAAATTTTCAGAACTACGTCCTTTGTTACTTAAGGAAGAAAGGATCATTTTCCGGATTTACAGCGAAGGCAACAAGATCATCGATTCTGGAGCGGTGGTTTTAATGAACCTTGGGAATCAAATCGACAGTGCCGACGTGGAACTGGTCTACGTCGCAGCCTGTATCCAACATATCGATTTAAAAGTCACAAACGAAGCTTTTGAACAGACCAACTGGGACGAAGTATTCGGTAAGCCCGTCTACACCGAACGCACGCCACAGTTTCCGGACAGTTTCTAAGAAAAAGGACAAGAAGTTTTTCTTCTTGTCCTTTCTTTTTAGGATTCTTTTGAAAGCAGGTACGAGTACAGAAAAACAGCGCCAAAAATACCAAATAGAAACAAAACCGTAAGTACGATAAGCGCGGTATTAAAGAAGATCCCACTAAGGATAAAAAGAAGACCCAAGATGATCATTAAAAGGCCGCCTAAGCGCTGCGTTTTTTGCCAGTTTTTCTCACTTTCCAAAGTCCACGGCGTTTTGATCCCGAAAAAATGGTTTTGTTTTATTCTGGGAGATAAGTTGCCGTAAACGATAAGAAGAAGGCCAAGGCACAAACAGATAATTCTTGGAATGACCGTAGGTGCGTTGAAACTAAAGAAACCAAACGCTGCAAAAACGACCAGCCAACACGTCAGGATGAAGAACAAACTTAGGGCCGCGCAAAAACCTAAATAGATTTCGCTGAAGTGCTTGTAATTCTCTGACTTCGGATCGATTCTTTTTGTTAAATACATCCCCATAGGTATGACCACAGGAATAGCGGCAAACAGAAATAGAATATTTTTATTTGCGGTCGCGTCAATCTCGCCGGAAAGGTTCCAGTGTACTGGGATCATCTGAGGGAGTTTGGGATAGACGAGTAGAAGCGCGAGTAAATTTATTATCCCTAAACCAGCTAACAGATAAAAGTATTTCCGGTCACTATCCGTCTTCATTTATTTTCACTTCTTCCTTCTTTTCAAAAAACGAAAAATCGTACAACCAGGTTAGAATCTGCTGAAAAACCGTTGTGTTTAAGCTGTAGATAATACTTTGTCCCTTTCTTTCGCTACTTATCAGCTCCGCGTTTTTTAAAATATTTAGGTGGTGCGTAACCGAAGGTTGGGCCATATCAAAGTTTTTAGCGATCTCACCGGCGCTTAAATCCTCCTGGTCCAACAGTTTTAAAATTTGCCGCCGAGTGGGATCGGCGATGGCTTTAAATACGTCGTTCATTTATAAACCTCTATATTTATATAAATATCTAAATATAGTATAACAGAAATCCTAGGTTCGTAAAGAGGTATTTTACTGATCGATAAAAGAAAAAGCCCGAAATCCATACGGTCTCGGGCTTAATTAAGCTAATCCATTTTTACTTCTATTACCTGAACCGCCCTACCCGAGCCTGATGTTCCGACTATTTCTCCTAAGGAGAGCCAGTCTGTCAAACCCGAGCTCTTAATATAGGCGTGGTAACTCAGTTCGTTTAAATAGGCTAAATCACCATCCGCGGTAAGTTTAAAGACTTTAACCGAAAGATTCTCGTTTATCGTTCCGAAATACTGTCCGTCATCGGCTTGTTACCCAGCCCTTTGACGGGATATAGGCTTCGTTCGAGATCAATATACCCGTTAAAAAGCTTTATTTTTTACGCAATTTACTTTCAATTAAAATATAACCAGTGGGGGAATTTTTAATTGATCAGGTGGGGGATTTTCTGGTTGACAAATTAACCCCGGAACGTCAAAAGCTCCTAGAGAGGGCAAAAATTGTAAAGCTAATCGGAGATCGAAAAAAGAATTAAAGAAACTTAAATCGTTAATGAAAAGAAGAATTTAAAAAGGGCATAAAAAAGAACGGTGCAGAATAAATCTACACCGTTCTTAAACATTACTTGATTAGGATGACATCTTCGCGTCGATGTCGGTTTCAAGCTTGTCGACTTCGTCTTTAAGGCTTGTGATAGATTCATCGTAGCCTTTTTTGACGTCTTCCGTAATTTTACTGTCTTCGGCAGCCTTTGTAAGTTCAGCGTCAAAGGCGTCTACGTTGGCTTTTAACTGGTCAACGTCTTTTTTCACGTCTTCAGCGTCCGCACTGGTAGCTTCCGAGACTTTGGTTCCGAGATCTTTTGCGTCTTGGTCAAATTCGTCTAGAGCACCTTTTACGTGTTCGTCGGTATAATTGACCAAACGTGTAACGCCGACTTCGGTTGTATCCGCGACGGTTTCACCGGTGTCTTCCGTTGTCCCTGAGCTACACGCAGCAAAAATGAGTAAACCGCATACGATTAGAGCAAGGATTCCAATATAACGTAAAGATTTTTTCATAATGCGTCCTTTCTTGGATCCTTGAGCTTTGAACTATACAAAACGACTTTAGCGGGAGGTATCGTTTTATTGACTTCAAAGCTCAAGTAGGTTATTTTCTTTTTACCCAAAACTGGAAAAAGTTAAACTGCAAAGCTACTTTATCCAACTTCAGTAAAAAGCGGATAAAGATTTAATAAAAGGGCGATTAGTTTCTTTCTTTATTTTCCCAAGTTCCTTTATAATTATGTTTATGAACTCAAAAAAGATTTTTACTTTTATTTTTGTATCCCTACTTCTTTTTATACTTTGCGCCTGTAGCAGCGAAGAAAAAAAGGTGTTTGAAGACGAAGTTCCGGGTTCTTACACGTTTTCAACGATGGGAATTGACGGATCTGTGGAACTTACCGGAGACAGCGGTGTTGTAAAGAGTAGTGGGGCAGAAATCGACTTTACTTACAGAATAAAAGACATTACGGACGACGGAAAACAGGCAACGATCGTCGTAGAAGGCACCGGAATACCCGAAATCGACGGACAAGAAGTTAGAGCGACGCTTCTTGATAACGGCTTAAAACTAGCCTACCAAGGAATCGCCGTCGATCTCAAGAAATCTCAGGATCCGCGGGCGTAGTTCACTTAGTAGGTATAAAGAGCCGGTGATGAGCGTATCGTCTTTGGGTTTTAAGTCCTTTATATCGACTTCCCTTACGTTTAGGCCGGTTTTTCGGGCTATTTCGATTAGCTCGCTTGTTTTTTGTGCCTGCTTGTCTTCCCAGTTTAAAATATACAAATTTTTAATTATAGGTAAAAGATTTTTAAGGCCCTCCTTAAAATCTTTTTCCTTGATCTGGGAAAGATAGACGTCAAATTTTTTATCGCCGTAGCGCTTTTTTAGTCCCTGGGTAAGGCTTTTAAGTCCGTGGGGATTGTGGGCTCCGTCGAGGATGATCAGTGGATCGGTCCGTAAGACTTCAAAACGGCCGGGGAAACGGACTTCTTTTAAGGCTTTTAAGGTTTTCTCATCTTCAAGGCCGTATCCCAAATCTTTAAGGAGTTCCAAAACTTTAAGTACGCTAAGAAGATTGATAGCCTGAAAAGATCCGAAAAGACCGAGGGGATAGGTCTTACCGTTAACTGTAATGTCCTGTCGGTCCTCTCTTTCTGAGATTTCTTCGATCCACTCTGTCTTTGTTATATAAAGGGAGCCTTCGGCAGACTCTAAGATCGAATCAAGCGCTTCTTTTTGTTGTGGAGCGATGACGGCCGGGGAGTCTTTGATGATCGCCGCTTTTTCTTTTGCGATCTGAGATAAACTCTCCCCAAGATACTTCGTATGTTCTAGACTAATCGGTGTGATCACGCTAATTAGCGGAGAGTCGATCACGTTGGTCGCGTCGAGCCGTCCACCCAGTCCCGTTTCCCATAAGACGAGCTCACAACCTTTTTCCCTAAAATATAAAAGAGCGATCGCCGTTTCGATCTCAAAGGCCGTCGGGTATTCGGACAGCGTTTTGGCTGCTTTGTCTACTATTTTATATAGACGTAGGAAGTCGTCTTTGGAGATCCAGTCTCCGCTAATTCGAAAACGCTCGCGAAAATCGATGAGTTCCGGCGATGTATACGCCCCGGCAAGAATATCGTTTTCCGTGAGCACGGCTTCGAGCATTTTGACCGTGCTGCCTTTTCCGTTAGATCCGGCGATGTGGATAAATTTTAAGTCCTTTTGGGGATTTCCGAGTTTTCCGAGAAGTTTTCGGATATTTTCAAGACCGAGTTTCATGCCGAATTTTCCCCTGGAGACGACGCTTTGTACGGTCTTTTCGTATTCGTCCATGGTTTGTTAAATCCTTCGAAGTTAATTTGAATTTATTTTTGGTTAGTTTTGATATAATAATCCTACTTTGGCAAATAAAACTAAAATCAAACGGGAGAACCGCTTTTTTTCGCTGCTCTCCAGTACGTTAAAGGATACCGTAAAAAATATCGAACGAAACAATTTGATGAGTTTTGCCTCGGTAACCTCGATGGTCGTAGCCATCTGTACTCTCGGTATCTTACTAATTATTTCAATAAATATAAATAATATCGCGCTGAACATGCGAAATTCTTTGGAGATCAAGGTCTTTTTGACCAACGACATCAACACCAATCAACTCCAGGAGGTCGAGGAATATTTTGAGAATAACGACCTGATCACGGGTTATACCTTTGAGTCCAAAGACGAGACGCTCGAGCGTTACGCGGAGCGCTTAGAAGATTATTCGGGGCTTCTCGAAGGCTTTAATTCTTCGAACAATCCGGTCCGGGATTCCTATACCGTGACGGTCTCTTCCCCCGATGATCTGGCTACGGTCAAAGAGGATATCGAAGGGAGCGACCTGGCCGTGAGTTCGGTGCGCTATGGGGAACAGTACGTCGACGCGATCATGGTCTTTTCCCGGGTCAGTGAGATCGTTTGTCTAATTCTTCTGATCACGATGACGATCATTTCGGAGGTCGTCATCTACAATACGATCAAAATCACCTGCTACAACAACCGCAAGGAGATCGAGATCATGAAGATGATCGGCGCGGAAAACTGGTACGTTCGAATGCCGTTCTTTCTAGAAGGTCTGATCCTCGGAAGCTTTTCAGCGCTTCTTTCGACGTTTATTTTATTATTTCTTTACATCTATTTGACCGGAATTACCGACACCAGCACTTATCTTCCGCTTGGAACGACGCTCGTCACGCCCAGAGCCGTGATCATCCCGATTTTTATCTTTTCGCTTATTTACGGGATCGTCGTCGCCAGTTTTGGAAGCCTGTTTTCCATTCGAAAATATTTACAGACATGAGAATACGTGAACCCGTCAACGCATTGACCCATCTAATCGGAGCCCTTTTCTTTTTTATCTTAACGCTGATTTTATTCACTTACGTTCTTTCGACCGGTGCCGGTACCGACCGGGTGGTCTCGGTCCTGGTTTTTGGGATGGGGCTGATCGCTCTGTATTTAACGAGTGGGCTGTATCACACGGTAAATACGAGCCCGGAGCGCCTTAAGATCTGGCGAAAGCTCGATCATACGATGATCTTTGTCTTGATCGCCGCAACCTACACCCCGTTTTGCCTGCTCGCGCTTCCGAGCTCCATGGGTAATACGCTTCTAATTTTGGTCTGGAGCATCGCCCTGATCGGGAGCCTGATGATGATCTTTTGGATCGGGATGCCGCGCTGGCTAAATACGGTCCTTTACATCCTGATGGGGTGGGTCGGCGTGTTTTGCGTAGTCCCGCTGTTTTACAGCCTCAGCCCTTCCGAGTTTTTCTTGCTCATTTTAGGTGGGGTCTTTTATACGATCGGCGGGGTCATCTATGGGATCAAAAAGCCAAACCTGTCGAAGAGTGTCGGTTTTCACGAGCTCTTCCACATTTTTTGTCTGCTCGGTTCGTTCTGCCAGTTTTTGGCGGTCGTGCTATTGGTCATCGCTTAATTTGTAATTAGGAGCCGGGTTGAGTTATAATATAACGGAATTTTTGCGAAAATAAATTGGAGGAGAAATGGCTAAGGAAAAATTTGATAGATCAAAGCCACACGTAAATATCGGAACGATCGGACACGTCGACCACGGAAAGACGACCCTGACCGCGGCGATCACGTCCGTACTGAACCAGAGAAACGGAACGGG
>CANRHG010000079.1 GCA_947630385.1 uncultured Eubacteriaceae bacterium | reverse complement strand
ATGCCCTAATGGTCGTCGATTCGGGGCATAAAACTGGGTATTTTAAAGACTATAAGTATTTGGTCACGACTACGCGGACCGGCCACCAGATCATCTTTTTGGACCGAAAACAGGAGCTTGACAGCCTACTCTATCTCGTCTTTTTATCGATCATCATCTTTGTTTTGGGTCTGTCGGTCATCTTCGTCCTGCTCTGGTTTTTATCCAAGCCGATCATCGAGCCGGTCATCGAAAACATCCGAAAGCAGCGCGAGTTTATCGCGAACGCAAGCCACGAGATAAAAACACCGCTGTCGATCATTTCGGCCGATACGGACGTTATCGAGATCGAACACGGAAAAGACGAGTGGACCAGTAGCATTAAAGAGCAGATCGTAAGATTAAACGAGCTCATCAAGAGCTTACTTACGCTCTCTAAGATGGACGCGGTCATGCCCAAAGAGATCTCGACGCATTTTGACATCGCCGAAGTCGTTCAAAACACGGCCGAAGACTTTAGGCCCGTTGCGACCAACGAAGACATTAATTTTTCGGTCAACATGCCGGATAATCCGGTCCCGTTTGACGGAAACATCGAAGGGGTCGAACAACTCACTTCGGTGCTCCTTAACAACGCCTTTAAGTACACGCCCAAAGACGGCGTGATCAACTTAAGGCTTTCTAAAAAAGGACGGGGCGTGATACTCGATGTTACGAATACGACCGACCAGATGCCAAAGGGCGATCTAAAGCGCCTGTTCGAGCGCTTTTACAGGGACGACAGCTCGCGCTCCAGACAGACCGGGAGCTATGGGATCGGTCTTTCGATCGCGCAGGCGATCACCAAACAACACAAAGGTCACATCTCGGCCAAAAAGCTGGGTGACCGGACGATTTTATTCCGCGCGGTCTTAAACCCGAACGGTTAAAAAATTTTATTACAAGAGTAGGAACTGATGCGTTTCAGTGATGGACGGATGGGAAGTTGCCGCCATACGAAAACAATACGTTGCGATATCAGTTTCGCTTCCGCTTGTTTCAACTAATTTACGTTGACAGGTGTGGAAGCATTACTTAAAAGGAGATTTTATGAAAAGTAATGTTACCTACGGCCTATCGCGAACACAAATTTTAGTTTACTCCAGTTTACTCATCGCGATCAGTATTGTCTTAAAGATCCTGTTTGAAGTTTACATTCCCCTCGGGGGCTTTCCGTCCCTTAGGATCAACCTAAACTCCATACCGATCATTCTGGGCGGGATCTGGCTTGGGCCCTTTAGCGGGTTTGCCATCGGCGTGATCAGCGACCTGCTGTGTTACGTCGTCAAGCCGAACGGACCGCTGTTTTTGGGTTTTACCTTAAGCAGTGGACTGACCGGGCTCATCCCGGGACTGCTTTGGAGGCTCTTTAAGGGAAAAGATCTCAGACACTTTAAGTGGATCAATCTGTTCTTTAGCCTGTGCGCGGTGGTGATTTTGTTTTCTTCGGGAACCCTGAGTTTTGGCGGATTTACCCTCAACTATCTTGGGGAGCCCCTTAATCCCTTTATTAGCGTACTCTTTCTTCTTTTGATCCTACTTTTTGCCGTCTATCCCTTTGTTTCGTCTTACATCCTAAAGAAAGCCGAGGCTGACCAAAGCGAGAGTATTCTGGTCATCATCACGATCGAGCAGATCGTCAATTCGGTCATTTTAAATACCGTTTGGCTGATGATCTTGTACGGACAGGCCTGGAGCGTCCTGCTTCCGGGAAGAATTATCGCCAATATTTTTTTGATCCCCTTTTATTCGGTCATTTTAAGTGTACTACTTAAAATGATCCCGAAAAAATATACCATAGCACTTAAAAATGGAGGATGATATGAACATTTACGATTTTACGGTCAAGGACCAGGCGGGAAACGACGTAGCCTTAGAAAGCTATAAAGGAAAACCTTTACTGATCGTCAACACCGCTACCGAATGTGGATTTACGCCCCAATATACTGACCTCCAGGAAATTTACGACGACATGGGCGGTAGCATTGAGATCTTGGATTTCCCCTGTAACCAGTTTGGAAGCCAGGCTCCGGGGAGCGACGACGAGATCCACACGTTTTGTACCGGACGTTTTGGCGTTACCTTCCCACAGTTTTCTAAGATCGAAGTAAACGGAGAGGGCGCGGCTCCCTTGTTTAAGTATTTGACGGAAAATACGAGCTTTAACGGGTTCGGCGACAGCGAACAGGGAAAACGTATGACAGGACTCCTTAATCCGGACGATAGCAGCGATATCAAGTGGAACTTCACGAAGTTTTTGATCGATAAAGACGGTAACATCGTCGAACGGTTTGAACCGACGGTTCCGATGGAAGAAGTTAAAGAGAAAATAAAAGAAGTCGTTGAAGACTAGAGAAAACAAAAAGGCGTTTCGGAAAATCTCCGAAACGCCTTGTTTTTTTCGAAATAATGGAGCTGGTGAGCGGACTCGAACCGCTGACCTGCTGATTACGAATCAGCTGCGCTACCAGCTGTGCCACACCAGCTCGAGATTATTATTATACTTTAATTTTTAAACTTTTGCAAGTCTTTTTTTAAAATTTTTTCGGACCTGCGTTTAAAACGCACCATAAAATTATGCCTCTTTTTTAGGCTTTTGTCAAATGGATTTCGAAACTTTTTTGATTAAGCCCGCTCTCTCTGGGACTGTTCGCGGGTTTTTATCTCTAGAAGCGGCCCGAAAAAAAGTTTAAACTAATGTACGGAAAATAAAACGTAATTTAACTGAGGAGGGAACATGACAAATTTATGTAGCATTGCCTTTGCCATAGCGGCGGGACTGATGATGACAAGAATCATCAAACCTCTACGTTTGCCGGACGTTACGGCTTATCTAATCGCCGGGGTCCTGATCGGGCCGTACCTTTTGGGAGCACTGGGCGTACCGGGACTCGGCTTTAACAGCCAGGACCAACTCACCTCGCTCGATCCCGTCTCCAACGCGGCACTGGGCTTTATCGCTTTTGCAATCGGTAGCGAGTTTCGCCTGAGCGAACTTAAAAAAACAGGCAAAGCGGCTACGATCATCGGGATCTTACAGGCCTTGGTTGCGGTAGCGCTCACCGATGTTGCTCTCCTCATTATTCATCTGATCATGCCCGACAAGCTTTCGGTCGCTTCGGCTATAACCCTTGGAGCCATCGCTACGGCAACGGCTCCGGCGGCGACACTGATGGTCGTGCGCCAGTACAAGGCAAAGGGGGAGCTGACCAAGCTCTTACTTCCGATCGTCGCACTCGACGACGCGGTAGGACTGATCGTTTTTGCTTTAAGTTTTGGCGTAGCCAGGGCCATCAGCAGCGGCGCCTTTGATGTGATCTCGGTCTTTGTAAATCCACTGCTTGAAATCGTTTTCTCCCTGCTTCTTGGAACGGCCATGGGTGCGCTTTTGACCTACCTTGAGACGCTTTTTTTGTCCAATTCAAACCGGCTTTCGCTGGTCATCAGTTTTGTCCTGCTGACGGTAGCCCTCGCTTCTTTTGAGTTTCCGCTCGGACCCGTTACGGTCTCGTTTAGCTCGCTCCTAGTGTGCATGATGCTAGGGACCAGTTTTTGTAATTTCTCCCCGCTCTCGTTCGATCTAATGGAGCGGGCCGACCGGTGGACGGCACCGCTGTTTTGCCTGTTTTTTGTCTTAAGCGGGGCTGGTCTTGAGCTTTCGGTCTTTACGCAGGTTTCGGTCATTTTCATCGGTATCGTCTACGTCGTCGTGAGAGCGCTCGGAAAGTACGTTGGGGCGTACTTTGGCTGTAAGATGATGAAACAAAGTAAGAAGGTGACCCAAAACCTGGGGATCGCCCTGTTCCCACAGGCCGGGGTCGCTCTAGGAATGTGCGTTACAGCCGAAGCCTTAGGCGGGTACGACGCACAGATCATAAGAAATATCGTCTTGTTTGCCGTACTTATCTACGAACTCATCGGACCGGTCTTAACGAAGGGCGCGCTCATTAGAACGGGCGATATTAAGGAAAAGTCCGAAGAGGTCAAAAACCGGAGAAAGAACATGCTCTCGGGGATAAAGCGTTAGATTAGGGACCTGAAGAATTAAACCGAAAGTTACTTGCGAACTGACGCTCATTTGGATATGATAGCTACAATAACTGGAATTACTGGCTTAAAAAAAGATAACGGAAAAATTAATTTATTTTCAAGGAGAAATCGGTGAAAAAAGTATTGATTATGGTCGTTTCGATCTTGGTTCTGTGTCTCCTGGTTGCCTCGACCGTTTTGGCCCATTATGGATCATTCGGTTTAAGAAATACTACCACAAGTACGCAGTCGGGTACGACTACTGGATACCATCATGAAGAACACGTAGCCGCAAATACGCAAGCACAACCTACACCTCAGGCTCCGGCGGATCCTCAGGTTCCTGCTGGTGGAGGCTCTTCGGCTCCGGAAACCGGGCAGAACTACGGATATTGCATGGATAACGGTTATGGTCATGGTGGCGGCCACTGCGGTGGTGGCGGTCACGGTCACTGCGGAAGATAAAACAAAAGAGCTTGAAAGCGTAATACTTTCAAGCTCTTTTTTTAAATCAAAAATAATAATAAGCCTTCGGTAAATCCCGCCAAAACATCGCTCGGGTAGTGCTTGTTTAGATAGACCCGGGAAAGCAGTATAGCGGTCCCCAGTGGGATACTCCAGTAAAGAGCGTTTTTCCCGTAAGTTAGAATCCCAAAGGATACGGCCATCGAGTGTCCGGACGGAAATGAGTAACCAAAGCCCGTCGTTCCCGGTCGGTGTCTTCGGATGAGATTTTTTATCAAAAAGTTAAGACTGTAGCCACCGACGTGTTTTATAAGAAAAATAAGCCTTTCGTGTTTACATAACAGAATAAAAGCCGGCGGGATCCACACGAGACCCACACTCCCGACTTTGGAAGCGACTTGCATGATAGGATCCAAAAGCGGGTGTCTCACGCGTTTTTGAATTTTCTTTAACAGGACTTCGTCTTTTTTTTGGATCAGCTCGCCGACCGATTTACCGAGTTTTACCAGTTTTTTTAGCAATTAATATTCCGGAGCGATCACTCGGTTCGGGGTTTCTTCGTCGTTTAGGTAGCTGTGAACGTTATCGATCGTGGTCTGTGCGATTTGATGGAGCGCTTCGGAAGTAAGGAAGGCCTGGTGGGAAGTGACGATGACGTTCGGGAAGGTGATCAGACGGGCCAGATCACGGTCTTTCATGATCTTATCGCTCCAGTCTTCGTAGAAATAATCTTCTTCGTCTTCGTAAACGTCTAGGCCTACGCCGCCGATGATCCCATCGTTGATCCCGTCGATCAGGGCCCGCGTTTCGATGAGTTCGCCCCTAGAAGTGTTGATTAGGATCACGTTCTTTTTCATGCGTTTGATCGCGCCGCGGTCGATGATGTACTTGGTTTCTGGCGTGAGCGGGCAGTGAAGGGAGATGACGTCGGCTCTGGCGTACATCTGTGGCAGGTCGACGTATTCGACGTCGAGGTCTTTGTTCGGGTACAGGTCATAGGCGATGACTTCCATACCAAAGCCCTTTAAGATTTCAATGGCCATCTGTCCGATCTTTCCGGTCCCGATGATCCCGGCGGTCTTTCCGCGCATGTCAAAACCGATGAGCCCGTCGATGTTGAAGTTAAAATTACGGGTACGGCCGTAGGCTTTGTAGACTTTACGGTTAAGCGATAAAAGCATCGCTACGGCGTATTCGGCGACCGCTGCCGGAGAGTAGGCCGGAACGCGGTAGACCTTGATCCCGTGTTTTTCACAACACTTTAAATCGACGTTGTTGTAGCCCGCACAGCGTAGGAGTACGAGCTTGATGTTCATTTCATCCAGGCGCTCGATGACTTCTTTGTCGCAGTGGTCGTTGACAAAAATACAGATCGCGTCGGCTTCGTGGGCGTACCCGACGGTGTTTTTGTCGAGCCGGTTTTGGATGTACTGTGGTTCGATGTCGGCTTCTTTTAAGAGCGGATCAAACCATAACATGTCGTAGGGCCGGGTATCGTAAAAAGCGATTTTCATTGTTTCTCCTTCTCCAAGATCTCTATTAACTCTCTTGGGTCGTTAAGTTTTTTTACGTATGGATAATCTTCCGTAACGTCTTCTACTTTAAAGCCAAAGCCGTACATCGCCGGATAAAAATCGACCTGGGCTTCTTCGGCTCCGCTCGCGTCCACGCCGGTGTCGCCGATAAGCAGGGCCTCTTCTTTTTTTAGTCCGTACTTGTCTAAGGCAAGTTTGATCAGTTCGGCTTTGGTCATGGGGTCGTAATCGATGTTTCCTATGATATCGGTAAGTTTTTCGGTATAACCGGCCACGTCTAAGGTCCGTTTAGCGACCTTATCGGCTTTCATCGTTACGACAACTGTAATATACCCGTTTTCTTTTAAATAATTAAGGAGTTCGTCCATCCCGTCGTAGAACTCAAACTCTTTGTAACCTTGTTTGTTGTTGTACTCCCTATAGATCTCGATAGCCTCACTCATGCGCTCCCCGGTAAGCCCTAAGTATTTGGGGTAGGTCACGGCGAGGGCTGGCCCGACGAAGCGGGACTTGAGCTCGTCGCTCATCTTGGGAAGCCCCATTTTCGGGGTCATGTAGTCGTAACCGTTGTAAATACCGGGAGAGGTGTCGAGTAGGGTCCCGTCTAAATCTAGAAGAATAATTTTATAATCTTTTGTCATAGTAAATATGCCCGCAAAAACGGTCAAAAAAACATTCGAATTTTGCATCGGGCTAATATTGGGGTAAAATTTAAGTTTAACGGCCTGTGGCCAAATTTGATTATATCACAACAAAATTTTACTATTTTCCATCGCCTGGTAGCGCCCAGATAAACGGATTTGTCCGGTGTTATATAATTGTTATAGGTAATAAAAAGAAGGATAAGGCAATGGGTTTTGATAGAAGCCGATTAAAAGACGTCCCGACCAAACCCGGGATTTACATATACAGAGACGCGCACGGTGAGATCATCTACGTGGGAAAAGCCATCAACCTACGTAATAGAGTGAGGAGTTATTTTCAGGACTCCAAAAACTTGAGCGTAAAGACCAACGCACTGGTCTCCCACATCGAAGATCTCGAGACGATCGTCGTCGAAAACGAGCTTGAGGCACTGATCCTTGAGTGTTCACTGATCAAGAAGAATAGACCTAAGTACAACATCTGTCTTAAAGACGGAAAGACTTATCCGTACATCATGATCACGAAGACGGAGGCCTATCCGAGGGTCGTCATGACCCGTGAAAAACACAAAGACGGCAACCTCTACTTCGGGCCGTACACGAGCGTCTACGCGGTAAAAAAG
Source organism: uncultured Eubacteriaceae bacterium (assembly GCA_947630385.1). GTDB lineage: Bacteria > Bacillota > Clostridia > Eubacteriales > Eubacteriaceae > CANRHG01. Next base: position 923 of record CANRHG010000079.1, on the reverse strand, counting down.
ACGATCGACGCGATCAACCGCAACTTCAAGGTCCGCATGTGCAATAAAGACTGCGAGTTCGGGCGCCGCGTGTGCCGTCCCTGTCTAAACTACCACCTCGAGCAGTGCCCCGCGCCCTGTACGGGAGAGCTCGATCAGGAAGAGTACAACAAACGCATCGATCAGATCGTTAAGATTTTAGACGGAAAAGCCGACGACCTGATCGATAAACTGTCCGACGAGATGATCGAGGCTTCGAGGGAGCTCGATTTTGAAAAGGCCGCGGTCCTTCGCGACCAGCTGTCTTCGATCAACCACATCGTAGAAAAACAGCGAATCATAAAGCTCGGCGGGCACGACCAGGACATCGTAGCCATCTATAAAGACCGGGACCTTGCCTGCATTCAGGTCTTAAACATCCGTGGGGGACAGCTCGTCGGACGGGACAACTCTTACGCCGAAGACGTACTCGAAGAAAGCAGCGAAGACATCTTAGAAGCGTTTGTAAAGCAGTATTATACCAGCGGGGCCTTTATCCCCAAGGAAGTGATCTTCGCCTCAGAGCTGGGCGAAGACTCCCGCGCCGGAATCGGAGAGCTCCTGTCCAATGAGGCCGGAAAGAAAGTAACGCTGACTTTCCCAAAACGCGGCCAAAAAACAAGACTCGTCAAGATGGCCCTAGAAAACGCCAAAGACTCGCTCGAGCAGTACGAAGCTCTCAAGATGCGCAGGGCCGAGCTCGAGAGCTCTAAGAGCGACGCCCTAAAAGAGCTCTTGGGTCTTGACGTAGAGCCCGAAAACATCGAGGCCTTTGATATCAGCAACATCTCCGGGACCAACAACGTCGGAGGGATGGTCGTTTTTCGCGGGACCAAGCCCGACAAAAAGAGCTATAGACGGTTTAAGATCAAGTCCGTCGAGGGCCAGGACGACTACGCCAGCAT
>CANRHG010000078.1 GCA_947630385.1 uncultured Eubacteriaceae bacterium | reverse complement strand
TACATCCACAGGTACCTATATTTTCTCCGGGAACGTAGCTTTTGTTGCAAAGCTTAGGCTAAACTTTCAGTTTGAAGTTGGTTTGAGTCAACTTCAAACTTTGAGTATCTTATATTAATCCTTTCTGTGAGGCACACTTAAGCCGTGGCCCGTTTCTCTTTATAGTGCTTATAAAGGCGCTGCGCTTCGATGACGACGAGGGTCACCGCCAGTACAATCATAGCAAGGGCAAAGAGCACCTGGAACCAGTCGCCCCAAACGGCCGTGCCGCTTGCAATAACGCCAGAACCTTTGATCACCGTGATCGTAAGGCTCGTGAGGGTAGCGACGAGCATAAAGGCCATCGGAATGTAGAACATCTTGTTGTTCTTACCTAAGTTTCCGAGCCACGCCGCAACCGCCATCAGTCCAAGAGCCGCAAGGAGCTGATTGGCCGCGCCAAAGAGCTGCCAGATCTGGCTGAGTTCAAGATAACCTAAGGTCGAACCGACTCCGACCATCAGAAGGGTTCCGACGAGCGGGTGGGCGAGAAAGCGGCGAATGCCCGTGGCGTCCTTATAGGTTTTTTCACCGTCTTTTAAGAAGAGCTCTGAAAACAGGAAGCGGCTAAGGCGCGCTCCGGTATCAAGGCTCGTTAAGGCAAAAACCGAAACCGCTAAGGTAAGCAGCGCGTAGATCGTCGAGTAGACGGCAGTTCCTTCGGTTCCGAACATCAGCGCGATCCCGGCAGCAAAAGCGGCCGCGGGGGAGCCAAAATCTCCGGCCGTATACGACAAGTAGACCATACCGACGGCGATCAGAGCCAGCACGGCGAGGGCGGATTCGATGAGCATCGAGCCGTAGCCGATAGGTTTGGCGTCTTTTTCGCTTGCGATCTGCTTGGAAGAGGTCCCGGTCGAGATCAAGGTATGAAAGCCCGAACAGGCCCCACAGGCGACGGTTATAAAGAGCGCCGGAAAAAGGGTACCGATACTCGTCGTCCAGCCCGTAAAAGCCGGGATCGTAAAGGTGGCGTTACCCGTAAAGGCGGCAAAGAAGACGCCGCAAACGCCTAGAATCATCATCCCGTAAAGTAAGAAGCTTGAAAGGTAGTCCCGGGGTTGGAGTAAGATCCACACGGGAACGAGCGAAGCGATGATGATGTAAAGAGCGATAAAAACGATCCAGAAAACTCTACCAAAAGCAAAGCCGATGTTGAGCCCAAAAGCGATCATAAGCCCGATCATGATAATACCGCCAATCGTGGCGGGAAGCGTTTTGACTCCAAAACGGTTGGTCACGATCCCGTAGATGATAGCTAAAACGATAAAGAGCAGGGAGATGATGGCGGTCGTCTCGTTACCGGTAGGCTGTAAGGTGAAGCCGGGGTGGTTGTTCGAGGCGTAAGTTCCCGCAACGATGTTGACGAACGAAGCGATGACCATGAGCATGACGAGTAGAGCAAAGATCAAAAACAGCTTCTTGGCCCTGGGTCCCATGGAACTTTCGATGATCTCGCCCACGGATTTTCCGTCGTTGCGGATCGAAGCGAAAAGCGAGCCGAAGTCCTGAACGCCTCCGACGAAGATCCCGCCGATAACGCACCAAAGAAATACGGGAAGCCAGCCGAAGACGGAAGCCTGGATCGGTCCGTTGATCGGTCCCGCGCCGGCGATCGAGGAAAAGTGGTGGCCCATTAGCACCGCTGGTTTTGCCGGAACGTAGTCCACGCCGTCTTTCAGGCGGTGGGCCGGGGTCGTTTTTTCGGGGTTGATCCCCCACTGTTTTGCCAACCACGATCCGTAAAAGATGTAACCTAAAATTAAAAGTATAATGGCGGATACGATGATTATGATGGCAGTCATTACAAATCCCTCCTTTAATTAAATAACTTTTTTAGATCCCGTCCGCGACGGTTTGAAACTAGAGTTTTCGTAGAGGTCTCAAGCGCTACTACCTTAAAAGCACTCCAGCCCTTAAAGCTAAACGCGTAACTTTTATAGAGACGGCATTTTTCAAGGTATTTTTTTGCTTCGTCTGTGATCTTCTCGGCCAGGATGATCAGTAAAACGTCCGAACTGCGGTGGTTTTCGTGGGGCTTTACGTTTTTAAGTCCCCGCTCCCAGGCCTCTGTAACGAGTTTTTTGGCGCCCTTTTCGTCAAGCACGCCTTCGGCCGCGATAAATACGTACTCGTTCGACTCCGCTTCCCCGAGTGGGGCTCGTTTGGTCAAAAAGTAGTGGGTGTCGTGGGAGTGAAAAGCCGCGCTTGCGTAAAAAGGTGGGTCTTCGTACTCGTTTAAATCGTAATAATGACGGAAAGATCGAAGCAGTTTTTCAAGTTCACCGGATACGGTCATTTTTTCTCCTTAAAGAAGCGCTGTGGTTTAACCGCCAGATTCACGCTTTAAGTTAAGAGGATTGTTTCAATTTGATTGGAAAGTAAAGTCCAGGGAAAGATCCCGAGAGTTAAGATCAAGGAGTCGGCGGTCCTAGGATTGGTTTATCGCCAAGTGTAGCGCTAAAAAGTGGGTAATCTTTTCTTAAAATTTTACATTTAAGTAGAACCGCCGGCTCCAAGAAAAGGTAGGATTTAGATAATTAAGTATGGGTCGGTGAAGCGTTTAATACCAAGTGAAAATAGGAATTAAACCCCCCACCAGGAGACTTTCTTTTATGTTTTTAGCACTACCTGGGCTTTTCTTTTCATGAACCGGTCGTTGATTTTCCGGCAAAGCCCAAACCGAAAAATCAGGCTCAATCGGGTGACCAGTTCATGCAGCAGGACTTCAGGCAATCAAATAATAACCGTAAAATTTAACAAACCGTTTATTCTTTACAAAGGAAGAGACAACTCAAGTCGCTCTTAGCCTTTAGGTCCATACTGTTGTCTTAATTATAGTATTATTTGACGTTTGATAGCAAAGTTTTCGCCAATTTACAACTATAAGCGCCAAAGGTGATAGAATCTGCTTTTTATAGCTTAATCCTCCGACTGCGTATTTTTAAAGCGAAAATTTAGTTTTTTTGATTTATCCTCGGGCTCGATGAGTTCGACCGAGGCAATCTCATCGACCGGGATATCGAGCTTGCAATTGGCGCCTTGGTCCAGCACCAGCTCGTCTTTTCCGGATTCGTTATCGATAGCGTCGTCCATATGGCAGTACGTACCGATCGCTTCAAAACCGTCGGTGCAGCGGAGCCTTATTTTTTTTCTGTAGAATGGTCTTAATTCGTCTCGAGTCACGGTCGTTCCCCCCCATCCTTAAGTTTTCTTAAATATTTCCCTTAAAAAGGCAAAAGCCATACATAAAAGTAAGTTGGGCTCTCTTTGATAGTAAAAGCGTTTTTAGACGCAAAGAGAGTCGTCTGTACCGTCGCTTAAATTATATCAAATTTTCGGTCGGGTCTTTAAATAAAACGGAGCGTACCGGTTTTCCTCTGAACTAAGAGGTGTTTTATGCCTGTAAATGTAGAGACGATCAAAAAATTCTATTTACGCCTTATTTGTGCACTTTACGCCAGAAACGTAAAATTATGAGGAAATATTATATAATTTAATTGATAATTTGTGCCTTAATAGTAAAAGGTTTTACGAAGTTTAAAAAATAAGCAAATAATGTAAGTTAGGAACTGAAATGAAAATATAATTTGAGAATTAAAAGTTATGAACGTATAACCTAGAAAGAAAAGAACGATAAAATTCAAGAACGTACTGACGTACGCTACCACGCTACTCGTCCTGTTTTTTGGCTTTATCCTGCCGGTCTGCGCGCAGGATACCGAAGGCAGCGCACACTACGCGCTAAATTACAGAGCCCACGTCTCGGGGATCGGTTGGGATGATTATGTCACTTCCCCTAACGAAGCCGAAACGACCGGAAGGGCTTTGGCCATAGAAGCCTTTGAGGTAAAGCCCGACATAAATAATAACGTAAGCCTGTCTTTACAGGCCCACGTTCAGGATCTCGGTTGGCTAAGCCCCGTCACAGATTCCGTAGCCGGAACGACCGGTCAGGCAAAGCAGCTGGAAGCTTTCAAGATCAGTCTCGTCGGGGACAGCGCCGACAATTACGACGTCTACTACAGAGCCCACGTCGCCAACATCGGCTGGATGGAATAGGTCAAAAACGGTGAAGAAGCCGGAATGACCGGTAGGGGTCTTGGCGTTGAAGCCATCTGCATCGATGTCGTTTCCAAAACGGAACCGGAAACCAATACGGACGACGCGTCCGGTTTCGTCGCTTTAAGTGACGTAGCTCCTGATATCATCCAAGAAGTCCGTTACTACACGACCTACAACTTCGTCGGCGACCGCATCGACGGTTACGAAAAGCCAACGATTCTGATGACCAAAGAAGCCGCTCAGACGGTCAAGGCCGTAAACGACGAACTCATGAAAAAAGGTTACCGGCTGAGGGTTTACGACGTGTACCGTCCGCAAAAAGCGGTCGACCACTTCGTTCGCTGGGCAAAAGACCTCAGTGACAAGAGAATGAAACCGTACTTCTATCCGGAAGTCGACAAGTCGCTCTTGTTTGAACAAGATTACATCGCCGAATATTCCGGTCACACCCGTGGCAGCACGGTCGACCTTACCGTTTTTGACATGAATACCGGCAAAGATCTGGATATGGGCGGAACCTTCGATTATTTCGGTGAAAGATCCCATCCGGATTACGTCGGAGATTTAACGCAAGAACAGATCGACAACCGGATGCTGCTGCGGGACGCGATGGTCGCGCACGGCTTCCGTCCGCTCTACAGCGAGTGGTGGCACTTCACCTTAAACAACGAACCGTACCCGGATACGTACTTTATCTTCCCGGTCAGCCAGTATTCACTTGCCGATTAAACGGAACTGAACGATCAAATTTTAAAGATAAATTTGCAGCAAAGGCCAAAAGCGATTAAAATGGAGTTGATCCCTTGGTCAGAAAGGGATACCGTTTAATTGCGTAACGGCTCCCTGAGAGCCAGGACCTGCTCTTTGGGAGTAGATGATTTAGATTAAACCATTCTTTTTTGGCCTCGTTTAAGGACGGGGCTTTTTTGTATTCAAATTTAAAAACCGTTTCTACAGTTAGATTTCGGTCGTCAATTATTAACATGAAAGCAAATTTAAGTAAACTCAATCCTAAGAACTTTACCAAAAGAGCCAAAATCATATTTTGGATCGTTATCGTTGTCGGTATTATTTTGATCGCAGCGCTAATCTACGGTATTTACGCGAGCATGAATTCGCTCGAGAACACGGACAATGTCTACACGGTCGCTACGGGCGATATCACGCAGGAAGTCACGGGAAGCGGCACCTGTAGTCCGGTCGACCTGACCACCCTCAAAGCGACGGTGACGGGCCAGGTAGACTACGTCAATTACAACGCCGGATCGCTCGTCGGTCCCGGGGACACGATCGTCCACTTTAAAACCGGCGAACTCGATTATACCCTACAAAAAGCCCAATTGGCCTACGATCAGGCCCAGATTGAATACGACAACGCACCGGACGACGAACGAAATCTAGCCGATATCGCGCTGGAGACGGCGCAGGCGGAAGTTGACAACGTCAACAGTACCTTTGCGATGTACAACGTCAGCTCCCCCGTCAGCGGCATGGTCTATCAGGTCCTAGTCACGCCGGATCAGTACGTGGCCGCGGGTGAAGACGTTGCCATCGTCGGGAGCAATTCCCAGTACGAAGTGACCTTTAAAGTCGACGAAAATTACATCAACCAGATCGCGGTCGGGCAGACGGCCAATATCACGATCAGTTCGGCCCAACCGACGCAGTTCCAGGGAAAAGTCATCGAACTCAATCTCGTCGGCGACACGAGTACGACCGGGATCACGACTTACGAAGTCAAGATCTCGTTTGATCTTCCGGAAAACGCGAAGATCTACGATGGGATGAACGCCAACATCTCGATCATCGTAGCCCAGAAAAACGGCGTCGTCGTAGTCCCGGAAAATTACGTCAATTCGGACGGTACGGTGACCGTCGTCGACCAAGAAGGCAACACGAACAACGTATCGGTTCACATCGGTATTTCGGATAACAATAACGTTGAAATCGTCTCGGGTCTTAAAGCCGGAGACGTCATCATACGCACTACAACATCCGGTTCGTCGGATTAAAAAAAATGTTTGGAGAAACTTTTAAACTAGCCCTGAAGTCGCTTAAGGCGAACAAGACCAGGGCTTTTCTTACGATTTTGGGGATCGTCATCGGCACGGCTTCGGTCATCGTCATCATGAACGTCATGATCGGGCTACAGACCTACCTCGTCGATGCTTTTAGCTCGCACGGCTCCTATAACATTGAAGTGGCGATCTACTCACAGGAGAACGCCCTTACCCAAGACGAGGTCGACCGTCTGGTAACTTCCAACTCGACGGTTTTTTCGGGCAATTCCCCGGTAAAAAATTTAAGCTCCCTCGAAGTCGCCAGGGGAAATACGCATTTTAAGACCAGCGGGGTCGCCGTGGGGCTGGGCTACCAGGACGTAAACGATATCAACCTCGAAGAAGGTGAGTTTTTAAATTACGTCGACATCACCAGTTCCAAACCGGCGATTGTCATCGGCAGTTATCTAAGAGAGACCTTATTTGGAGACGAAAACCCGATCGGGCAGACCGTCAAATTAAACGGTCAGGAGTTCATCGTACGGGGGTACTTAAAACAGAAGTCGGAAACCGAAAACGTGGAAAACTCTGACAACAATACGTTTTATATCCCGTACGGGACGGGAGCTTTATTCGACGCGGGCGGAAAGATCGACGACGTCATTTTCAGAGTACAGAGCGAAGACGAGCTCCCACAGGCCAAAGAGATCTTAAGGACTTATCTTAAAGACAGAATCGGTGACGAAGAGGAGTATCTGGTTTACTCGAACGATGAAGTCGCCGAGACCGTCAGTACGATATTTTCTTCGATCACCGCAATCCTTACGCTGATCACCGCGATCTCCCTACTCGTCGGTGGGATCGGGATCATGAACATCACCTTTATCACGGTCGTCGAACGCACCAAAGAGATCGGGATACGCTCGGCCATCGGGGCTAATCCGAAACTCATTTTGCGCCAATTTTTAATCGAAGCGGTCGTGACCAGCCTCGTCGGTGGAATCATCGGGATCTTCTTCGGACTTATTCTTACCGTCTTTGCTTACATACTGATGGAAGAGACCCTTTATGTCTCGATTTGGTCGATCGTAATTTCGGTCGGCGCGGCCGTCGGGATCGGAGCCTTGTTCGGCTACATTCCCGCCAAGCGCGCTTCGAAGATGAATCCGATCACCGCGTTAAATACAGAATAGGAAAATTATGGAAAAAGATCCATTAGTACAACTGACAAACGTCTCAAAACATTACCATCTGGGAGACACCGTCACCAAAGCCGTAGACGACGTGAGCCTCGAGATCGAACCCAACGAGCTCGTGGCCATCGTCGGCGCCTCGGGTTCAGGCAAGACCTCGCTCATGAACATCATCGGTTGCCTGGACAACGAGTATATGGGAAATTACAAATTAAACGGGACCGAGCCGAAAGATCTCTCGCTCACCGACGTCGCCAAGATCCGTAACGCCGAGATTGGTTTTATCTTTCAAAAATACCACCTGATCCCGGAACTGACGGTCTACGAAAACGTCGAACTTCCGCTCGTTTACGCGAATTATCCCAAAAAAGAACGTAGGAAGAAGGTGGAAGAAGCCCTAGACCGGGTCGGGCTGTTGAGTAAGATCGACAACCACCCCAACCAGTTGTCCGGTGGACAGCAACAAAGGGTTTCGATCGCCAGAGCGCTCATCAACGATCCAAATATCATCCTGGCGGACGAACCGACGGGAGCGCTCGACTCCAAGACGGGCAAGGAAGTCATGGAGCTCATCAAGTCCTTAGCTAAAGAAAACAAGACCGTGGTTCTCGTTACGCACGATATGGGTGTTGCCCAGCAGATGGACCGGATCATCGAGGTAAGAGACGGAAAAATTTTAAGAGATAGCAAGGAAGAAGCCGATGCTACGTGAGACCTTCAACCTGGCCATAAAAGCGATCTTAAAAAACAAACTGCGTACGATCCTCACGATGCTCGGTATCATTATCGGAACGACCGCCGTCATCGTCATCATGAATTTGATGAGCAGTTTTGAAAATCAACTGCTCGAAAGTTTCCAGGGGATGGGGACCTTGTCCGTGACGGCCACGACGACCGATCCGAACGACGGCCTTGAAGAGAGTGAGGTCGAGCGTTTCGTTCAGGAAAACAGCAGTATTTTTAGCGGCTACTCGCCGGTCGTTACGCTCCCGAAGTCGAGCATTGCCAGCGCCGACGGATCTAAGACCGCGACGACGACCATATACGGG
>CANRHG010000077.1 GCA_947630385.1 uncultured Eubacteriaceae bacterium | reverse complement strand
AATCTCTGTTCTGAGTGCACCAAACACAAAATCTAAGGTAAATGGCCATAGTTGAAAGCTTTATTTTGTCCATTAAACTGAATTTAAATCGGTTAATCACTTTTTAATTAAAAATTTTCGGGTTTAAGTTGCGTATTTAAGCAAGATACTTGCCTAGCTGTGGATAAATTTAAAATTTTAGCTCTTATTTTTAAAAGCAAAATCTCTTAACTTATTGACCGTGATTGTTTAAATCTAAATTGCATTAAAACCTCTTTTTATTTTTCTCCTCAAATCACTACCGGGAAATCCGATTTTACGTTCGGGTCAAAATCTCTGTCTCCGACCCACTCGAGAAATTCTTCCATTTCTTCGGGATCCTCTGCCTTTTCGGGGTGAAGTTTGTATTCGATCAATTCGTCGTATCCCGTCATACCTCCCATATCTTCAAGGGGATTCGGCCCACTTAAAGATAAGACGCAAGGAAGAAAATCGTTCATATACATACAACCGGGGAAAAAGTGTAAGATCTTAAGTTCGATGTTCCAAAAATCTCCAAAATTATAGATGAAGACCATGCGCGGGCTTATTACCAAATATGGGGCAATTTCGGTTTCATAAGTTAGCGTCAGTGGGCTGTCCTCGTCATAAAATTCATCGGGATCTTCGTATACGGAAATTTTGATCGGCTCGGTTGGACTGATCACAGAAAGCTCAAATTCGTAAAGATGGTATCCTTCAAAGCCGTAGATCTCCATGAGGATTTCGGCAAATTCGGAAAAGGTCAGGTCCGTCCGAGTCATAAAGGTACGCTTCGTTACGATTCCACTTTCACTATTTAAGAGCGTACTTTCAATTTCCGCAATAGAACCAAAAGAAGGTTTTTCTTCTTCAAATTTTTCCGGCGACTCAAGCTCAAAGATCGTGTTGATCATCTTGGCTCTCGGTAAAAAATAACCGACGGTCCCATAATATGGAAATGGTAGGATGCTAACGTTAGCACCGAGATAAGCCAGATCAGGTTCGGTACCGTCCGCCAAAATTTTCTCGATCTCGGCCTTTACTTTTTCAACCGGCATTTTAAGCCAAGTGATAAATTTTCGACTATGGGACTCCCCGTACTTAAAAGGCCCTGAGCATTTAAAGTAATTGGAAATGGCTTTACGGCTGAGGCCGCAGAGCAAGAAAGTTTTTTTCATCGCTTCTTTTATGGCTCCGGTCAAATTCTTTTCCGGCTTTTTAAGAACGACGACAAAGCGGCTTTCTTCGTTGATCAAAAACAAATAGTCCTGGCCTTCAATTTTTTCCTGCCGCAAAAACCAGAAGTATTCTTGTGGGTGGTCCTTTTCGGGACGGGAAAGATATTTTAAGCCATTAGAATGGGCGAAGGTTTTTGGGGTCGCGATAAACATAATTTTCTCCGTTTTTAAATATTATAGCGCCTTTAGGGACAAAAAAACGCGCCCGAAAGCGCGTCTATTCATCTTCTATTATTTCCGCTTCTTCGATTTCCGGCTCCAGTCGGGATAGAAAATCTTTGTCGTCTTTAACGACGATAACGCTTGGAATTTTATCTAAAGCTTCCTTTAATTTGCCTCCCGTAAAATCGGACTGTAGCGTGTGTTCGTGGACGTAGACCGGTTTATCCAAGTTTTCGAGATCGTAAAGATTAAGAAGGTTCATCTCACCAAAAGGAACGTCGGCGATGTAAACGAGATCGGCTCCTTTCATGAGTTTTAAATTCTCCCGTTGAAGATCGATCGTGACCGGCATAAACGGCTTTTGCGTGACGGTTTTGATCCCGAGGTTTTTACAGACTTCGTTGTCGCCAGAGTTTTCGTTGACAACGCCTACGCTTAGATCGTACCCCCGGTCGTCGAGGTCTTCGATGATCCGCCCCGCCCGGTCCGAACCACAGACGATGTGAATGGCCTTGGGAGACTTGGCCGGCTCGCTCTCTAAAACGCGGATCGGGATGACTTCGGGCTTGTCAAAAAGCTCGTTGTTTCGAATCATCATCTTCATGTCGTAAATTTCGCGTAGGTTTTCCTGGGTCATGATCTCTTTGGGTTCGCCGTCGGCCGTGACGAGCCTGTCGCAAAAGCGGGCCGCCAGGTTGAGATCGTGCAGGACCGCGAGGACCGTAATCCCCTTTTCGTTTAACCTTTCGATCAGTTCCATGACTTCGATCTGGTGGTGTATATCTAGAGCCGAGGTCGGCTCGTCGAGCAGGATGATTCCCGTATCCTGAGCAATGGCCCGGGCGATGATCACGCGCTGGCGTTCCCCACCGGAGAGCGTGTTAAAGAGCCGGTCGGCAAACTGGTCGGTCTTGGTCATTTTCATGGCCTCTTCGACGATTTCCCGGTCTTTGTCGGATTCGCTTTCGTTAAATTTAAGATACGGGTTTCGCCCCATCATGACGATATCCCTAACGGTAAAATCGTAGTCGATGGAAAAAGACTGTGGGACGACGGCAATCTGCTGTGCCCGTTCTTTGGGCTTTAGGCGGCTGTTGTCCGCGCCGTTGACGTAGATCTTTCCGCCGTCGAGCGGGACGAGTCCGCTGACCGTCTTAAGGAGCGTGGATTTTCCGGTTCCGTTCGAGCCGATCAGGCCGACGAACTCGCCGGGTTTTATCTGCGCGTTTACGCCGTTTAAAACTTTGTGTTCCCCATAGCCACCCTGAACGTCTTCAAAGACGAGTGCCGGAGTCATAAGCCACCTCCTTTTCTGTTTTTACGAAGCAGGTAGATAAAGAAAGGTCCGCCAAACGCGGCGGTGATAATACCCACCGGGATCTCCTGGGCGAGGAAGCTTCGCGCGAGCGTATCGCAGATGATCAAAAACGTTCCGCCGAGAAAGAGGGAGGCCGGCATGAGGGCTTTGTGTTTTGGCCCAAAAAGTAGTCTTGAGACGTGCGGTACGACCAGTCCCACAAAACCGATGATACCCGTGACCGAGACCACGGCTGCGGTCACGAGAGAGGAAGCGATCAGGGTCTTCTTTTTTAGCCGCTCGACGTCTACGCCCAGCTGTATGGCGGTGTCTTCACCTAGGAGCATTAGATCGAGCTCTCGCATCGAGGTGAACAAAACGGCCAGGCCGATGAGAACGTAAGGGATCACGGTTAAAACCTGTGGCCAACCCTTGCCGTTTAAAGAGCCCATCGTCCAAAACATGATCTGGGTCATACTCTCGATGTTAAAGATCATGATCAGGCTCATAAAAGCCGTGATCGTCTGGGAAAAGGCGACCCCGGACAGGAGCAGATTTCCCACGGGGACCCTGCGTCCGACCCTGGAGATCGAGTAGACCATGATGATCGTCGCGAACGCGCCGATAAAGGCGAGGATCGTCGTCAGTGACAGGCCGATAAAACTGGCCGAACTGTTGATGATGATACCGATGGCGGCGCCGAGCGCGGCTCCGCTAGAGACGCCGAGGATGAACGGGTCGGCCATCGGGTTTTTAAAGATGCCCTGATACGAAGCCCCACAAACGGCTAAGGAGCCGCCGGTGATAAAAGCCAGAACGACCCTGGGGAGTCTGATGTTAAAAATGATCGCGGTCTCGCCGTCGGTGATCCCTTCGGTCGAGACCGGCAGGAAAAAGAGCTTGCTCAGTAGGATCCGGTTGGCCGTATCGATCGGGATCGAAGTGATCCCGACGATCGTACACAGGTAGACTAAGAGCAAACACCCCAAAACGATCAGGACGGCCTTGGTCTTAGTCATTGAAAACTTCGGGATAGATGTCTTTGGCCAGTAGCTGCATGCCTTCGATCACACGCGGTCCCGGACGTTTCATGACATCGGCGTCGGTACTGGTATCCGGATAATAGAAAACTTCGTTGTCTTCAAAACATTTCATCGTGGAAAATCCCGAGACCTGTTTGAGTTGGTCGGCGGTATTTAAAAACGAGATATAGACGTCCGGGTCGTCGGAGACGATCGTCTCAACGCTGAGCTGAGGGTAGCTCGCGTCCGCGTCGGCGGCGATATTTTCGGCGTCGATGAGCGTGAGTTCGTCGTTAAGCAGAGACCCCGGTCCGACCGTATAGTAGTCACCGAGGTCGATAAAGACGGTTTTCGTTACGTCTTTCGTATCGAGTTTGGCCTTTAAGTCGTCGTACTGGCTCTGCATATTTTCGACAACGGTTGTTGCGCCGTCGTTTTGGTCGACGGCCTGCCCGATAGAAGTGATGCTGTTTTCGACTTCATCGATGGTCGCCGGACTGAAGACGAGGACCTTGGCGCCCGTGGCTTCGATCTGGCTTTTGACGTCGTCGGCGATAAAGTCCGTGGCCATGACCAGATCCGGTGAGAGTGAGAGGATCTTTTCAACGCTGGGCGTCGCGTAGTCCCCGATGGATTCGACTTTTTCGGCTTCGGGAGGATAATTGCAGTAATTGGTCCGGCCGACGACCTGGTCGCCCGCACCGATGGCAAATAAGATTTCGGTATTGGAAGGAGAAAGCGAGACGATACGTTCGGGTTTTTCATCGATCGTGACGTCGCCCGACATATCGGTGATGATCACCGGATAAGACGTAGCGCCCGAGTAGGTTTCGACTTCGCCCGTGGAGGTCGAGGTGGTCGTTTGGCCCGAACAACCACTAAGGAACAGAAGCAGTGCAAAAAACAAAAGTATACGTTTAAATTTCATAATTCCTCCTACTGCGCCCAAAAAACACTGAGCGCAAAAAAGCCGGGAATGCCCCGGCTTTGAATCAACGCATATTAATGTTTTTAGGGCCGTTGCTAATATAGAAATTTTACCAAAAGAATCATTCGAGTTCCAGCTGTCCGGTCTGAAGTTCGTAGTAACGTCCGTGCTGGTCCATGAGCTGGTCATGGTTTCCGCGCTCGATGATCTCGCCATGATCCATGACCATGATCGCGTTGCTGTTTCGAACCGTCGAAAGACGGTGGGCAATGACAAAGACCGTACGGTCGGCCATGAGCGCGTCCATCCCTTTTTCGATGTATTTTTCGGTCATCGTATCGATCGAAGAGGTCGCTTCGTCTAAGATCAAAACCGGTGGGTTGGCCACGGCCGCCCGGGCGATCGCTAAGAGCTGGCGCTGTCCCTGGGAGAGGTTAGCACCGTCCCCGGTGATGACCGTATCGAAGCCGTCCGGAAGCTGGTTGATAAAATGCGTCGCGTGGGCGAGGTTGGCCGCGGCCTCGATCATCTCGTCGGTCGCTTCGAGATTCCCGTAGCGGATGTTGTCGCGTACCGTCCCGGTAAAGAGGTGCGTATCCTGAAGCACCATCGCCAGGGACTTGCGCAGGTCTTCTTTTTTGATGTCTTTTATATTGACGCCGTCGTAGATGATCTCGCCTTCGTCGATCTCGTAGAAACGGTTCAGAAGGTTCGTGATCGTCGTCTTCCCGGCCCCGGTACTGCCGACGAGGGCGATCTTTTGGCCGGGTTCGGCAAAGAGCGAGATGTCCTTTAGGACCTGACGCTTGCCGTCGTAGGAAAAACTGACGTCGTTAAAGCGGACGTCGCCGAGGATGCGGTTGTACTTGTAGCTGCCGTCTTCCTGCGGGATCTTCCAGGCCCAGTCGAAACTCGTGTAATCGACTTCCTCGAAGTTCCCGTTTTCGTCTTCGACGACGTTGACGAGCGTGACAAAACCGTCGTCTTCTTCGGGTTTTTCATCGATCAGGTTAAAGATCCGTTCGGCACCGGCAAGGGCCGAAAGCAGGGTGTTGATCAGCTGCGAGACCTGAATGATCGGTTGGCTGAAGTTTCTCGAGTACTGAAGGAAAGAAGCGATCGCGCCGATCGAGAGCAGGCCGTTGATGATGAGGACCCCGCCAAAGCCCGCGCAGATGGCGAACTGAACGTAGGAGAGGTTCCCCATGATGGGCATCAAGATGTTCCCGTAGGTGTTGGCCTTGGTCGCCGCTTCCCTTAAGTTTTCGTTAAGTACGTTAAAATCCGCTTTGACCTGTGGCTCGTGGTTAAAGACCTTGACGACCTTTTGACCGCTGATCATCTCTTCGATGTAGCCGTTGACTTTCCCGAGCTGCTTTTGCTGCAGGCTGAAGTTTTTGTGCGAGCGTGAGCCCACGTAGCGTACGACAAAAACCATTAAAATCAGCATAAAGATGACTAAAATCGTCAGGTGCCAGGATAGCACGAGCATCATCGTAAAAGTGCCGATGATCGTGAGCGAGGCCGAAAAGATCTGGGGCAGGGCCATCGAAAGGGCTTCCCTTAAGGTGTCGACGTCGTTGGTGTAGCGGCTCATGATGTCCCCGTCGGAGGTCGTATCAAAGTAGACCAGTGGCAACTCCTCCATATGGTTAAAGAGGTCCTCACGGATCTTAAAAAGCGCCTCGGCCGAAAGGTGGATCATGATGAAGTTGTAGGTCCAGGTCGAAGCCGCCCCGATGGCGTAGACGATCCCCATGATAACGACGATCGTAATAAAGGTCGTCAGGTTCGGGTTCGGATTTCCCACCATCGGGATGATCCCGAGATTGATCGCCGGGGTCAATAAGAAGGTGGCGGTGACCGTCGAGCCCGCGCCTAGGATGACTAAGAAGAATACCAGAATAAGAAGCGCCTTTTTTCGTTTGGTATCGGCCAGGTAGCCCAGTACCCTTCGGGCGGTCCCCATCAAATTTTTAGGATGGGCTTTTTCTCTCTGTTTTGATCTATTCGGCATCTTCTTCCTCCTCTACGATGACGGCTTCTTCGATGCCGTCGTCTTCCTCGATTTCTTCGACCAGTTCTTCCAGAGCCTGGCTCTGGTTTTGGGACGCGAGGATGTCTTTGTAGATCCGGTTGGTCTTTGCGAGGTTTGCCGGCGTATCGAACGCGTCGATTTTGCCGTCGTCCATCACGATGATCTTATCGGCGTCTTCGACCGAAGCGATACGCTGGGCGATGATCAGGGTCGTCATGCCTTTGAGGTTTTTCTTAAAGCTCGCCCGGATCTTTTTGTCGGTCATCATATCGACGGCCGAAGTCGAGTCGTCGAGGATGATGATCTTGTGCTTTTTGAGCAGGGCCCTCGCGATACACAGGCGCTGTTTTTGCCCACCCGAGAGGTTGGCCCCGCCTTCACCGATATCGGTCTGAAGCCCGTCGGGGAGGGACTCGACGAAATCGTCGATGCTCGCGTCGGCACAGGCCTGCATGAGTTCGGCGTCGCTCGCGTGTTCGTTGCCCCAACGCAGATTTTCTGCGATCGTGCCGGAGAAAAGGACGTTGTTTTGTAACACCATCCCGACGCTGTCGCGAAGGTGGTCGAGCGTGTATTCGTCGACGTAGTGGTCGCCAACTAAGACCTCGCCTTCGGTCACGTCGTAAAGGCGGGGGATGAGCTGTACGAGCGTGGACTTAGACGATCCGGTCCCGCCGAGGATCCCGATCGTCTGGCCGGACTCGATTTTTAGGTTGATGTCTTTTAAGATGTACTCGCTCGCCCTCGTGTTGTACTTAAAGAAGACGTCTTTAAATTCGATGTCGCCGTTTTCGACTTCGAGCTTTCGATCCGCATAGCGGTCGGTCAGTTCGATCTCTTCGTTAAAGACTTCGTTGATTCGCGTAAGCGAAGACACCGCGACCGTGAGCATCATGATCGACTGCCCGATCATCATCAGACTCATAAGGATCTGCGTACAGTAGGTGATAAAACTGATCAGTTCCCCGGTGTAAAAGATCCCCTTTATGATCATGTTGCCTCCGAACCAGACGATCGAGAGGCTCGTGCCGTTCATGACGACCATCATGACCGGAAAGATCGAGATCAGTAGGGTTTGTGCCGAAAGCAGCGCTTTCATGAGATCTTCGTTGGCCTTATAGAACTTTTTCTTTTCGAAGTCCTGGCGGTTGAAGGCCTTTACGACGCGGATACCGATCAGGTTTTCCTGAACGCTTCGGTTTAGGTTGTCGGTGCGGTCGAGCATGTACTTAAAACGTGGGTGGGCGCTTCGCATCAGAAAGAACAGTACGATCGCCAACAGTGGGATCGAGATCAAAAAGATCTCGACGAGCTCGTTGTTGATCGTCGTGGCCATAATTGCTGCCGCGACGAGCATAACCGGAGAGCGGACCATGACGCGGATGACGGTCATGTAGGCCATCTGAACGTTGGTGATGTCGGTCGTAAGGCGGGTGATGAGCGAAGGGGTGGAAAAATTATCGATGTTGGAAAAGGCGTAGTTTTGGATGCGGTCAAAAAGCCCCTTTCGAAGCTCGGCCCCAAAACCCATCGCGCCCCTTGCGGCAAACGCGCCCGATATAGCCCCGAAAAAGAGGGAGGCCAGGGCTAAGGCGATCATGATCAGGGCCAGGCGTAGGATGATACCCAGATCGTCGTTGGTCACGCCTTCGTCGATGATGCGGCTCATCCTCAGCGGTATCTCGAT
>CANRHG010000076.1 GCA_947630385.1 uncultured Eubacteriaceae bacterium | reverse complement strand
GTCTGGTCGTCGACGGCTTCCGAAGCCTGTTTTATGGCTTCGTTGACGGCGGCGATGACCAGATCTTCGAGCATTTCGATATCGTCTTCGTCGACTACGTCCGGATCGATCGTAAGGGATTTGATCTCAAAACTCCCCTTGACCGTCGCGCTGACCGCGCCACCACCGGAGGTGGCCGTGAATTCTTTCTCGCTTAGCTCGTTGATCTCTTCCTGTGCCTGCGCCACTTGGTTCATGATGTCTTTTTGGGTGGGTCTTTTTGACTTTCCCCCAGGACGGGATGGTATTTTTACTCGTTTTTTTGCCATGTTTCCTAAAAATTATATCATTAAAAAAAGGTAGCTTTTCTAAGAGGGAAACTATCCTTTCGTCTGAAGTTACGAAATTTTTTCGTACAAAACGTCGTCTCCGGTGACCTCTTTGACTTTCTCTTCTAGGCTCTTCTTCTTGTTGCGCTTTTCGAGCATCTGGTTGTACCCGCTGCGAAGTTTCGGATACACGTTTACGGGATGACCTAGGGCCTCGTAGACGAGGGATTTTAGGTTTTGGGAGAAATCGGGGGTCTCAAACATGAACTTGTGCTTATCTTCTATGATAATAAATAGGCCGTTTTTGTTTAAGATAAAATCCGCGTTTTGGCACATTTTGCTGATAAGACCGAGTTCCTTCTTCTGCGCCAATTCTACGATTTTTTCCTTAAACTCTTTTTTGTTAAAACTGACGCTTTGGGTCTCTTCGCTCCCCGTCCCTTTTGCAGGCTCTTGTGGTCTTTCTTCTACCGGCGCGGCTTTGGGCGTACTCTCTTTAGTCTGAACGGGCGCCTCCCTAACGGGCTCATAGACCTTTTCTTTGGGGGAAGACAGTAGCAGCAGGGTCGTATCGGTCAGGATCTGTCCGAGCTCGTTAAAGCGCAGCTTCGCGTGCGAGTCGACGATCTGCTCGATGTAGGTGTACAGCGTGTCGCTGCTTACGTTTTTAAACGCGTCCGCGACGGGCTCGTTTTGGATCTTTTTTTCTAATATCTCCTTAAAATACCCCGCCAGGTCTTCTAATAGGATCTGATCGCTCTTACCCTGGGTCCTGAGCTCGGTCAAGACCTCTAAGAGTTCCTGAGGCTTTTTCCCTACGACCGCGCTCGCGATGCGCTCGAGTTCTTCCCCACTGCTGATACCCAAAAACTCCCGCACTTCTTTTAGCGAGATTGTCTCTCCTCGCATCTTTAGATCGGCGCACTGGTCGAGCAGGCTGATCCCGTCACGCATCGAGCCGCGGGCCCGTTTTGCGATCTCATCTAGGGCCGCGTCCTCAAAAACGATCCCCTCTTTGTCCGTGATGGATTTAAGATTTTCCTTGATTTGATCCTCGCTTAAAGGCCTTATCAAAAACTGTTGGCAGCGCGACAGGATCGTCGCCGGAAGGCGCTCGGGTTCGGTCGTAGCCAGGAGAAACAGGACGTGTTCGGGTGGCTCTTCTAAGGTCTTTAAAAGCGCGTTAAAGGCCTCTTTGGTGAGCATATGCACTTCGTCGATGATATAGACTTTGTACTTACCGATGTTTGGAAAATACTCGACGCTTTCTTTTAGGTTACGGATCTCATCGATCCCACGGTTGCTGGCCGCGTCGATCTCCAAAATATCGGTCTGCGAGGGAAGACTTAAAGACTTACAAACCTCACACTCGCCACAGGGTTCCCCGTCTACGGGGTTTTCACAGTTGACGGCCCTTGAGAAAATTTTCGCGATCGACGTCTTTCCGATACCCCGGATCCCTGAAAAAAGGTAGGCGTGTCCGACGTTGTCGGAGATGATCTGGTTTTTAAGCACGCGTGAGACCATCTCCTGGCCGACGACGTCCCTAAAAAACTTCGGCCGGTACTTACGGTATAAGGCTAAATAACTCATGAAAAAAAAGTCATCCGAACGGATGACGTAAATTTATAATAGATAAATTGGTAATTCTTTTTCGATCGGGTGGTTCTTCGCTTCTAGCTTGCCGTTTTCCGGACGCTTGCGCACCTTCTCACCGGAGACCAAATCGTCGTAGACGACTTTGCTTATATCTTCGGGTGAAGCTTCCGTCAATCCCAGATCGTCGAGTTCGCCTGCGGTCAGTTCCGGGCTCGGATGGGTCGCCCCGGCGTCAACGGCCGCGTTGGTTTCGCTAAAGACGTCGGACTGGGCCTGCCACTGATCGAGGGTATCCCCTTCGAGGACTTCCGATACCGTAGCGCTCGCGTCTTCTAGACCTTCCTCGGCTTCTTTCTTGGTCGGTATGACTTCCGAACGCAGTTGAGCGTCGTAACTCGGTGCGATCTGGTCTTCGACGACGTTGATCTGTTTGCCTGTAAGTTCGCTAAGTTTCCCCGTTAAGCGCTCAATTTCCGAGGTTAAGACCCTTTCTTTAAAGTCGTTTAGGCTCTCATCCGAGAACTTTTCGTAGTTCGGCGCCTTTACATCTTCCAGCGCCGCGTGGTATTTGACCCAATCGCCCACGAGGGTGTGTTTTGGAACCGGACTGGTCTTAACTTCATCCCCGACCGTGGGAGCAGGATGCGGTTTTGTCGCTCCGTCTTCGACCGCGGCTTCGGTTTCACTAAAGGCGTTGTACTCGGCCTGCCACTGGTTGAGTTTTTCCCCTTCTAGGATCGTATCCTCTGCCGACTCGGCTATCTCGAGTCCTTCTTTTTCTTCCGTCTTTGTTTCGGGTACTTCTGGCGCGAGCATATCGGCTACGTCCGGAGCGGCCTGCTGATCGACGACGCTCGTCGTTACGCCTCCAGAGGCAGGTTGGGATTTTGTAGCTTCCTCTTCAAGCGCGGCTTTTTCTTTAATCCGATCGCCCACGAGCGTGTATTTTGGGACCGGGCTGGTCTTTGCTTCATCCCCGACCGTCGGCTCTGGATGGGGCTTGGTCGCTCCGTCCTCGACCGCCGCTTCGGTTTCGCTAAAGGCGTTGTACTCGGCCTGCCACTGGTTGAGTTTTTCCCCTTCAAGGATCGTATCCTCCACCGATTCGGCTATCTCGAGACCTTCTTTTTCTTCCGCTTTTGTTTCCGGAACTTCCGGCGCGAGCATATCGGCTACGTCCGGGGCGGCCTGCTGGTCGATGACGCTCGTCGTTACGCCTTCAGAGGCAGGATGGGATTTTGTCGCTTCCTCTTCATGCGCGGCTTTTTCTTTTACCCGATCGCCCACGAGCGTGTATTTTGGAACAGGGCTGGTCTTTGCTTCATCCCCGACCGTAGGCTCCGGATGGGGCTTGGTCGCCCCATCTTCGACCGCGGCTTCGGTTTCACTAAAGGCGTTGTACTCGGCCTGCCACTGGTTGAGTTTTTCCCCTTCCAGGATCGTATCCTCCGCCGACTCGGCCGTCTCTAAGCCTTCCTTTTCTTCCGCCTTTGTTTCGGGAACTTCCGGGGCCAGTTCATCGGCGACGTTCGGGGCCGCTTCTTGATCGACCACGCTCGTTTCTACGCCCTGGGTTTTGTCTTCGATTTCGTCCCCTACCGTGGGTTCGGGATGGGGGGCGGTCGCGCCGGCTTCTACGGCCGCTTCCGTGTCGCTAAAGGCGTCGGACTGGGCCTGCCACTGGTTGAGTTTTTCCCCTTCAAGGACCGTCGCCTGGACGGCACCGGCTTCTTCTAGGCCTTCTTTTTGTTCGGTTTTATTTTCCACCGCGGCCGCCGCGAGCTGATCGGCAACATCCGGCGCGGCCTGGGTATCGACGACGCTCGTCTTTACGCCTTCGGTACTGGGCGCGTTCGCAAGCGCCTCTAAGACCTTTCTGTCTTCATTGTCGATGCGGTCCTTAAGATCGTTCTGCTTTTTCATGTTCTTTTGATGTTTTTTTAACTGACTGCTTAAATTCTTTTTCTTTCTTCGAGCCATTAAAATAACCCCCGATTTTTGATATCTTCAAAAAGTGCTTTGTAGTCTTTGGCCCCGCTACTTCTTGGTTTGTAATCAAAGATACATTCCTGAAAGACGGGGGACTCGACCAAAGCGACGTTTTTTCGTATGTAACGCTTGGAAAACTGATCCGGGTAGGACTCTTCTAAGTTCTGGATCTGCATGCGGTTGATGTTGTTTCTGCGGTCGTGGATGGCCGCAAAAATCAAATCGATCTTGTTTTCCTGCCCGTAAAGCTCGTTGATGTAATCGAGCATATCTTCTAAAAGTTGTACCCCGTCGATCGCGTAGTACTCCGTAGACAGCGGGATAAAAATCTCATCACTGGCTATGATCGCGTTGATCGTAGTCATACTAAAAGACGGAGAACAATCAATTAAACAATAGTCATACTGGTCTTTGATTTCATCGAGTTTTTTCTTTAATATCTCCTGGGGTTGCGTCTTCTCGTAAATCTTCGGGTCGGCCATGGCCATCGTAAGATTCGACGGGATCAGATCGATGTTCTCGCCGACGCTAACGATCACGTCTTTAATCGGCCTGTCTTCGATCAGTAGATCGTAAATACTCGCCCGTTCCAGATCGTAGTCCACCAGAGAGGAAGTCAGGTTCGACTGCATGTCGGAATCGATCAGCAGCACCTTCTTGTTCTCCGGCTCTCTTGCGAGGAGCGAGCCCAGATTTAAAATCGAGGTCGTCTTTCCGCAACCGCCTTTTAAATTAAAAAAGCTAACCGTTTTCATGTCTTTCACCTAGCGGGTCCCGGCCGGATTACAAACGTTTTCAGTCAAAAACGGTTTTGAAATCTGGCCTTTAAATCCCGTCGGTTCAAAAATATAAAAAAAGACTGAAGATACACAATCTCCAGTCTTAATTTTATCCTAAACCAAAGCGTTTCTGATATCTTTATGTGGATTTGCGATCGCAATATGGCTCGTGATCGTACCCGTACTGCTTAATTCATTGATCGCCGCGTTTATCGCCGTCTTGACCGCAGATATGTCTCCGGTCATCGTCAAAAATGCTTTTCCACCAAGACCTCGGGCAATCCGAACTTCTAAGAGTTTAATATTTGAAGCTTTGGCTGCAGCGTCGGCTGCCAGGATCGAAGAGATCCCGTCGATCGTTTCGATCATACCAATAGACTCGAGTTCTGGAACTTCCTGTATTCCGAGCAGGGCCGGCATGACGGAGTTGTGGATGTTCGGAATCGTGAAGCTGTCGATAACGTACGAACCTCCGGTCACTTCCCCGTTGCGGATCGAATTCTTGACCGCCCCGACGTCTCCGGTTATGATCGATAGATATTTGCCCGGGCAGATCGCAGACGACATGACGAGCTCGACGTTTCCCGCCTTGAGCATTTCGTCCGTCGCTTCAACGCCTACCGGTATCGTCTTAAATTCTATAAAACCTAATGCTTTATCCAATATTTTTCTCCCAAAATCCACTACGCCTGAATCGTGATCTGGCCGCCGTCAACGCTGGAGACGGTCCCGTCGATGCTGGCGAAGATCTTAGCCCCGAGGCTTCCTTCCGGAATGTCCGCGATCAAATCCCCACGGTTGACTTTGTCCCCGACCGCTACGACCGGTTTTGACGGGGCGCCGATGTGTTGTGAAAGCGGAAGCGTGACTTCCTTGAAAACAACCTGTGTGTCCTGTAGCGGGGCTTCGACGTCGTAGGGTTCTAGGCCGAGCCGCTTTATAAGGCGGTGCACGTCAAAACGGTGCGTGTCCGCGAACCGGATAGCTTCTTCGGGTTGTTCGTGGTGTGGGTTTTTGATCCCGTTTTTACCCATCATCTCTTTTAGGCTGCGGTTGACTTTCCAGGGCTGAAGGTCGTGTACACAGGCGTACTGGCAAAGCCCACAGTCTACGCACAAAAACGCGTTCGTCGGTGAGGTCGCCTCGTCGAGGGTCGAGCCGTAAGCGGCGACGCGCATGAGTTTGTGCGGTTCCAAATGATGGCCGAGGCGGTGTCTCGGGCAGACTTCCGTGCAAAGCGAGCACTGCATGCAGGCGATGGCCGCGTCTTTTAGGCTTCTACTTGCCGGACGGTCTTTGGACTCGATGACTTGATGGTCGGCTGGGAGTACGATAAACCCTTTGGTCGTTTTTGTCACAAAGGAATCGGGGGCAACGATCTTGCCCATCATCGGGCCGCCGTTGATGATGACGTAATCGTCGATCAGAGCGCCGCCGGCTAGGTCGATGGCTTCTTGTGCCGTGATTCCCAGTGGAACGACCGTCGTCATGGGGTGTTTTACCGCTCCCGTAACGGTGATGTATTTATCGATGACCGGCTTGTCTTCCTGGATCTTGTCGTTTAGCTGCAGCAGCGATTCGACGTTCATGACGAGGGCCCCGACGTTGAGCGGGATCCCGCCTTCCGGGACGATTTTGCCGGTTACTTCGTAAACAAGATTTTGCTCGTCTCCGGCCGGATAAAAGTTTTCCAGCTGGAATATCCTCAACTTCGGAAAATCCGCGAGGTTCTTGTTTAAAGAAGCAATAGCTGGTGTGTATTTCTTTTTTAGACCGATCACGCCTTCTTTGGCCCCGACGTGTTCTACGACCGCGTTTAGGGCTTCGAGGAGTTCCCTCGCCCGGACGTCCATGAGTTGTTGGTCGACCCGTAGCAGCGGTTCACATTCGGCCCCGTTGACGATGACCGTATCCGCCTTGGCATCGACCTTCACGTGGGTGGGAAAGCCGGCGCCCCCGGCGCCGACGATACCTGCATCTTTTACAAGATCTACTAGATTCTCCTGCATAGGTCCACCTAACGGATATTAAAACTTCCTACTAAGACGCAACGTCTCTTGCGGGCAAACGTCCGCGCGGACGTAAGACCCTCTCCGGTCGGTCCGGCGATAGTGAAGGTCGTATGGCCTTCGCCGCCGACGCCGATTCCGGCGTAACTCGGGCCGTTTTTGACAAAGATCGTCGTCTGGACTTTCTTTGCCATTTCGTCGAGTTTTCTGACGTTGTTTGAATGCATGATCGCCGTGTGGCGGTTTCCGTGTTCGAGTTCGACGGCCGTTTCGATCCCCTCGTCGACGTCTTTGACGCGTACGATCGGAAGGATCGGCATCATGAGTTCCTGTTGCGCTAGGGTATGGTCTTTGTCGGTTTCCATGATGAGGACCCTGGTGCCTTCCGGAACGTCGATCCCGAGTTTTTCGGCGATATAGGTCGCGGGTTTTCCGACGAAGTCGCGATTTAAGCCCTTATCCTTGGGGTAAACCATTTCTGCCAGTCGGTCGATCGTATCCTGATCCTTGATTTCGTAAGCGCCGTGCTTTTTCATGTTAAAGATCAGATAATCCGCGATCTGGTCGACCGCGACGACTTCTTTTTCCGCGATGCAGGGCAGGTTGTTGTCGAAGGAGCAACCGTCGATGATGTCTTTGGCTGCCTTTTCGATGTCGGCCGTTTCGTCGACGAGCGCCGGCGGATTTCCGGCACCGGCCCCGATGGCTTTTTTGCCGCTGGAAAGAACCGCTTTGACCACGCCCGGGCCACCGGTTGCTACGAGCATACGGATCTTCGGATGCTGCATGAGTTTTTGTGAGGATTCAAGCGACGGGTGGTTGGTCGTTACGACCAGGTTCTTCGGTCCGCCGACCGAATCGATCGCTTTGTTGATCAGTTCTACCGTACGCAGCGAGGAATTGATCGAACGCGGATGCGGTGAAAAGACGACCGTATCGCCCGCGGCGAGCATCCCAATGGAATTGCAAAGGATGGTTTCGTTCGGGTTGGTCGTCGGTGTGATCGCCCCGATGACACCAAACGGGGAGAGTTCGACGAGCGTGAGTCCGTCGTCGCCCGTGAAGGCTTCGGTCACGAGGTCTTCTACGCCCGGTGTCTTATCGATGACGAGTTGTTGTTTTAACTTCTTGTTTTCATAGTCGCCCATACCCGTTTCTTCGACCACCATCCTACAGATCTCATCGATGTTTTCAGGTTTGGCGAATTCGTCGCGTATCGCTTCTATGATTTCCGTGCGTCGAGCCAGCGGAAGGCGCATGTATTCCTTCTGTGCTTTATCCGCGGCTTCGATGGCTTTATCTATATCTTCGTAGATCCCGTTCTTGCCGTCTTCGGTCGCTTCTTCTTGGGCCGGTTTCAGGTCCATGGAATCTATTACTCTACGTATAATCGTCTGTAATGCTTGTGTATCTATAGCCATACTCACCTCTATTTTTCCCCTAAGACCGAAAGACCGGCTTCGGCGATCTGGGTGTCCTCCGAACTGGTCCCTCCGCTGACGCCGATGGCGCCGAGGAGTTTGCCGTTTTCAAAGATCGGATAACCCCCGCCAAAAACAACCAGTCCCCCACTGCTGTTTTGAAGGCCGAAAAATTCGCCGTCCTCTTTGACCAGATCTTTGAGCTGTGCCGTCGGGAGTTTCAGTGCGACGGCCGTGTAGGCTTTTTTCTGGGCCACGTCCAGACTGACGAGCAGCGAAT
>CANRHG010000075.1 GCA_947630385.1 uncultured Eubacteriaceae bacterium | reverse complement strand
ATGAATTGATAGAAGATTATTGAACCTGTCGTTCAATAATCTCTATATTTATATTGTAATAACTTCAAATAACTCCTTTGGCCCCATGGAGATAAGCTATCTTAAGAATCGTTTCTGTAATCTTGCCTTAGCAGCAAAACGCTATGAGGTTAAGAACAGTAACGATCCTACTCCTGGAAATATCACCGAGGAGAAAGAAAGCGAGATGGAGGAATTCATCGACTACGCTAAGGTTATCATGGGACGCTCGGACACAAGCTGTTTGAGCCGATAAGCAAGCCCGCAGTAAAAACCACAGACGATATCACGTCTGTTCCGGATACCTCAACAAAGCTGCACCTTAAACGAACGATCAAGAATGTTGGGAAGGTTGAGGCAAACGGCGCACAGACGGCCGAGGGATTTGTAGTCCTTAAGGGAAGTCATATTTCTCTTACGGATGATAATACAATCCCGCCAGTAATCAAGGAACGTCGTAAAAATGCGCAGATTGATGAACATGGTATTCTGCAGGAAGATATGCTCTTTACCAGTCCTTCTTATGCGGCTATGTTCGTTATAGGAAAAAGTGCGAACGGTTTAACGAGTTGGAAAACTGAAAGCGGACAATCATTGAAATCTCTGTAATCCACGGACGCTGGGTAATGCCCATAAAGTTAAAGAGGGTTTCCGGTGGAGCAAAGCCGACCGAAAACCGTTCTTCGTAAAAACTGCATAAATGTAATTTTTTATACAGTTCACTTTACCAACTTTTAATCCTTAAGCATGTCATTTTACCAGGTTTTAATAGCTAAGCCGTGAAATTCTCCAGTTTTAATATACTATGGCTAAATTATCCAGTTTTAATGGATGGTGATTCTTTAAGCTTTTTAAACTCTTCAATAACGGCCTCCCTTTGCCTGCATGACATATTCCCTTCCGGGCAAGGTCCATTTAGGCAGTTGGGTCCCGCGTTTTTAAACAGGGTGGGAGCCATTTCGTAACAGATCTTTAACATCTGTTTGGCGACTTCCCTGATCTCCCACTGAGCCCGGTTACAGGTACGAACGTTAAAGAAGTGCATGAGCTCTCTGGCGTTCATCGTAACGACGATCATCGTCTCACAGGCGTTTGGGAGCACAAAGCGGGCATCTTCGATGGCTTTTTTTTGAAGTTTTCTACGTTCCGATTTATCGTCCTTTTTGTCTTCGTCTAAATTCTCAACGTAAGCATCCTGCAAAATCTGTGAGATCTCATCGTAAGCTTTTTGGCTGTTTTCCATAGCCTTTATAAAAGCTTCTTTTGCCTGCGGATTATCTTCTATCTCAGGTGGGATAATATAGTTAAAGCCACCTTCGTCGACGTAGCGTTGGGATTTCTGGCTATAAGAAGCCATACGGTGTCGGACCAGTTGATGGGTAAAAGAGCGGCTCACGCCTTCGATTCCAAAGGTGAACGTCGCGTGTTCGATCGGTGAAGCGTGTCCGAAACCGACGAGCATATCTAAAAATTTAGCAGCAGCCTCATCGTCGAGACCATTCATGATCTCCGAAGATGGGGTTTTACTATAACAGAGTTTTGCGGCGGCCGCTATGACTTTTTCCGGTAGTGGCGTATGGGCCAGTAAGGTTACTTTTGGTTTTACTTGCATTTTTCCTATAAAAAAGCCTGCCGTCCGGCAGGCTATTATTTACTCTTCGTCGTTTGTTGTCTCGATTTCGATTTCTTCCGAAAGGACCGGGTTTAAGATTTCTTCTTGTTCCGGCATTTCGACGTTTTGGTCGTATTCAACTTCTTCGGTTTCGACCGGAGTATTATCGAAATCTTCTTCTACGTAATCGTCGTCGTAATTGTTGAAATCCAGCTTGTCTAAAATTCCTCCTAAGGAATCACCGATGGTAAAATCGGTCTTTTCTTCGTAGAAAACACGGTTTTTGTTGGAATTTTGACGCCGGTTTCTGCGACGGTCACGGTTCGGTTTTTCTTGGAATCCGTCATAATCACGATCGTTGCGTCTAGAACGTGGCATATAACGTTCCGGTCTCGGTTGCGTCGCTTTAATACTCAGTGAGATTTTTTCTTTATCCGGATTGATCCCAATGATCTTAACACGAACGGTCTGTCCCGGTTTTAAAACGGAATTAACGGATTCTACGCGGTCATAGCTGATTTCAGAGATGTGAATCAAGCCTTCTACGCCTGGAATGATCTGTGCAAATGCGCCGAAATCTAGAGTATTCGTGATGACCACGTCGATTTCATCGTTGGCCGCAAACTGTTTGACGAATTTATCCCAGGGTTTTTCCTGCAGCGCTTTTACGCTGAGTTTGATCTTTTTATCTTCTTCGTTACGGGAAATGACTTTGGTTTCGATTTCCTGTCCCTTACGAACGACGTTCTTAGGTTCGTTGCTGCGGTCCCAGGTCAGATCCGAACGATGTACAAAACCGTCGATCCCGTTTAAGTCGATAAAGACGCCAAAGTCCGTAATCGTTTTGACCTTACCCTTTACGATATCTCCGATTTGAAGCTCTTCAAAACGCTTGTTCTTTAATTCCTGCTGTTCCTTCTGACGCTGTAGCCGTTCTTCGTTTAGGACGACTTTTTGCGAGAAGATCGCACGGCGGCGTTTTGCGTTGTAATCGATGATGCGTCCGCGCACTTCGTTGCCGACCAGAGATTCCAGGTCTTTGACGTAGTGTAGGTGGTACTGTGAAGCAGGCATGAAAATTTCGGCAAATCCTACGTCTACGACCAGTCCGCTTCCGCTGACAGCTTTGACTTTACCGTATAGGATTTCTTTCTTTTCATAGGCCATACCCAGGCGTTCTTGCGTTTGTTGGTTGTCGTATTTTATCTTGGACAACTTGACGCGGCCTTCGCCATCGTTTAAATCGGTGACGATCGCCGAGATCTTTTCACCCATTTTGACCAGGTCCTGAAGATCTTCGTCGCGTTTCCAGGTAAAATCACGCTTGTAAATTACTGCGTCCGATTTGTAGTCGATGTTTAAAATCACTTCGTCGTCACTGACCGCAATGACCTCGCCTTCAACGACTTGATTTTTGTGAACCGGATTGACGTAGTTGCCGACCATCGAGGCAAAATCTATGTTTTCATCCACGTTTTCCTCTTCATGATCCAGCGGATTGATGATCGCTTCATCGAGATCGTAGTCTTTTTCTTCTTCCGGCTCGGTCTCTTTTTCGACGACTTCTTCTTGTACCGCTTCTACTTCGGGGGCTTCTACCGCTTCTTCCGTAACTTCTTCTGCTACGGGTTCGTTCGAAACTTCCGTTTCAACCACTTCTTCGGTCTGTTCTTCGACGGTTTCCGGTGCTTCTTCAGCAACGACTTCTTGTTCAAATTTGTTTTCTTCCAATTTTTCTGTAACCTCCTCGATGAGCCAGTCTGGAGTGGAGGCGCCAGCAGTAATTCCAACGCTTTCTAGTCCGCCTAATTCCTTCATATCCAGTTCTTGAACTGTCTCAACATGCAACGTTTTTTCGCAGTGGGCTTGGCAAAGCTTTTTTAGCTTTTGCGTGTTTGAGCTGTGATACCCGCCCACTACAATCATTGCATCAACACGCCCTGCTGTTTCGACTGCAGCCTTTTGCCTATTTGCAGTTGCTTTACAAATCGTGTTAAAAACTAAGGTATCACGCACTTTTTTCTGTAACTCTTCTACGATTTTATCAAATAGATCTTCGATCATCGTAGTCTGCGCTACAATACATAGTTTTTCACAACTTGTAAACTTTTTCGCTTCTTCCAGAGAATCTATGATAATTGGCTCCGTTTTTGACCAGCCGGCCGCCCCAAGAACTTCGGGATGGTTCTTATCGCCGACGATCACGATTTCATAGCCTTCCCCGCTGTAATGTTCGATCAGGCGCTGCAACTTTTTGACGTAACCACACGTCGCGTCGATGACCGTCAGACCCTTGGCCTTGGCTTTTTCGAGCTCGGCTTTTTTAACCCCGTGGGAGCGGATGATTACGGTACCCGAGTCGATCTCGTCGAGCGAGTCGATCTTTTTTAGGCCATTACTTTCAAGCCGCTCGGTCTCCTGGCTGTTGTGTGAGAGCTCACCGTACATGTAAACGTTTTCTTTTCCGGCCTGCGCGTAGGCAAGATCCATCGCGTTTTGGATCCCATAACAGTATCCCGCATGCGGGCTTAAGATATAACGTTTCATGGCGTTTTTAAGGCGTAGATCTCGTTCATGATCTGGGACGCGATCCTTTTTTGGACCGAGTCTTTGACCTTATTGCCGTAGGTTGCGGTCAAATCGATCGGTTTTCCGATGATGATATTGATCCGGTGCCAGGGCCGGATCTTACCTTCGATGTGGATCGGGATGATCGGCGCGTCTTGTCTGAGGGCGAACGTCACAAAACCATCCATCGGCTCGACGTTCTCGCCTTCTTTTACGCGCTTACCTTCCGGAAAGATTCCGAGGATGTGGCCGTTTTTTAAGAGCTTCATACAGTCGATGATGGTTCGCGGCTTGACTTTGTTTCGCTCGACCGGGATGACCTGGACCTGTCTAAAAAACCAAGCGAGCAGCGGAATTTTAAAGAGCTCGGCTTTTCCCAGGTAGTGGATCTTTCGGTAGGTGAGCATCGCGATGATGATCGGGTCCCAATTGCTCGAATGGTTGGCCACGATAATGGCTTTACCGTGCTTGGGAAGGTTTTGGGAACCGAACACATTAAAAGGGTAAAAGAAAAATAAAATGATGCTGCAAACAAATTTACCCAGATTGTATAACACTGTCGATAACACGATCGATGATCTCCTTTAAAGTGTTTGTGACTTCGTCGATGCCCATCGTATCCGTCATGACCTCTACCGCTCCCTCAGCTTTTACAAGCGGTGAAACCTCCCGGTGAGAGTCAAGGTAGTCCCTACGCTCAATCTCGTCTTTAAGCCGCCCGATCTCGGTTTCGTCCGTGATGCCGTATTCGAGGGCCCGCCGTCTGGCCCGACATAGAGGACTCGCGTTTAAATAGATTTTGACTTCGGCCTCCGGCAAAACGACCGAGCCGATGTCCCTGCCATCCATCACGACGTCTTTTTTTCCCGCGATTTGTCTTTGTTTACCGACCAAGACCTGCCGTACCGGCGCGTACGAACTCACGAGCGAAACGTTGTGCGTGACGGGTTCGGAGCGGATCGCCCGGCTTACGTCTTCCCCGTTTAAGTAAATTTTATCGTCTAAAAAATCAAAAACCGAATCCTCGGCCAGTTTTAAGATCGCTTTTTCATCGTTTAAGTCGGTTCTACTTTTAAGTACGAGGTAAGTAATGCCCCGGTACATCGCTCCCGTATCGAGGTAGACGTAACCGAGCTCTTTTGCCAACTTCTTCGCGATCGTGCTTTTTCCGGCTCCGGCCGGTCCATCAATTGCTACTTGCATTTTGTGTGGCGTAAACTCCTGCTAAAAATCCCGTGCTGCAGGCGATTTGAATGTTATAACCGCCCGTGAGCGCGTCCACGTCGATCATCTCTCCGGCAAAATAGAGGTTCTTGAGATTTTTTGAAGCCATCGTGTCCGGTTCGATCTCCCTTACGTCTACGCCCCCACGCGTGACGATCGCCCCTTCTTTTGGAGCGGTCCCAGAGATGGTAAGCGGTAGATGCTTTAGGACGTACCCCAGCCTTTCACGCTGCGCCCTGGTGATGGCGTTGACCTTGGTCGAAGCCCCGATCCCCGACTGCTCGACGACGACCGGGATCAGATTTTTAGGTAGGAGCTTTGATAAGCTGTTTGAAAAATCTTTATTTAAATTTTCGCTAAAATCTTTTAAAATACGCTTGTCTAGGGTCCCCGGATCGAGGGCGGGTTTTAAGTCGATCTCCAGGCGGTAGCCTTTAAACGGGGCGCGCATAAAACTCGAAGCCGAAAGGATCACGGGACCCGAGATCCCGTTATGGGTAAACAGGCATTCACCGAAGTCTTCAAAGATCTTCTTATTCTCCCTAAACAAAGTGACGGCGACGTTTTTAAGGCTAAGCCCTGAGATTTTTCCCGGCCAACGCTCTCTTGTCGTCAGCCCTACAAGCGCCGGCTCCGGTGCAACGATGTTATGATAAGGCCGTGCGAGCTCGTACCCGCTTCCGTCCGATCCGGTCGAAGGATAGGTAAATCCACCGCAACACAAGACGACCGCGTCGTACTTTTTTTCTTTGCCACCGCAGACGATACCCGTACAAACGTCCCCACTTGTCGTAAGCGCCGTGACCTTTTTGTTTAAAAGGACGTTTACGTCTTCGTCTTTTAAGAGCCGATTAAACGCTTTTAAGATATCGCTCGACTTATCGCTCACCGGAAAGACGCGCCCACCGCGCTCCGTTTTAAGCGCAGTTCCCGCACTTTCGATCTCGTTTTTTAAGGCCTCGTTGGAAAACGAGTACAGAGCCGAGTAAAGAAATCGGGGGTTGGTCGGAACGTGGTCGAAAAAATTCTCGATCGGGGTCTCGTTGGTCACGTTGCAACGCCCTTTTCCGGTGATAAAGAGTTTCTTGCCGATCTTTTCGTTTTTTTCGTACAGATCCACGTTTGCCCCCTCTCTGGCCGCAGCGATGGCAGCCCAGATCCCCGCGGGACCGGCTCCGACGACGGCAACGTTTACGTTTTTGTCAGAATCAGTAATTTCGGTACGTCCTTTCGGTTCAGGCGGTAAAACAAGTAGGCGTCGTACGCCCCGCTTAAGCCAGAGCAAAAATCTTTGAGCGCCTTAAACTCCCGCTGTCCCTCATCGTGAGAGTAACAGCAGATCAAAACGATCCCACCGCCTGCAAGTAGAGGTAGGACCTTTTTTAGCGAAACGATCAGATCGTCTTTGTTGGTCTTGACCGTTTTATCGCTTCCCGGCAAATACCCGAGATTATAGACGACGGCTTTGATGCGGCCGTGATCTTCCGGCAAAATGACTTCGTCGATGTCTTTATGGTTTTGCAAAAAAAGCTTCAGGTGGCCGTTGTCGAATCTTCGGGTATTCTCGATGGCCGAGGGTTGAACATCGAGCGCGTAAACGCGCCCGCTGCCGACGAGTTCGAGTAGGGCTTTGGTATCGTTGCCGTTTCCGCACGTGGCATCGACGACCACGTCCCCGTCTTTTACGTGCGAAGCCAAGATTTCGTGAACCGTACAGGTCACGCGTTTAAGTGCGTCTAAGTACATCGACTTCGTCTTGGCTGAGATAGCGCCAACTTCCTTCTTTTAAACTTCCGATATCAAGCGGGCCTTCGCGCACACGCTTGAGTTTGAGCACGGGATGACCGACGGCTTCAAACATGCGTCTGATCTGGCGTTTTTTGCCTTCGTAGATCGTGACTTCAAGGATGCTGTGAACGCCCTTGTAAATGAGCCGGATCTTGGCCGGAGCGGTAAAGACCCGCTCTAAATTGTCGTCGAGATAGGAAACCCCGTCGCAGAGTTGTTTGATCTCTTTTTTGTTGATCTTTCCCTTGACGGTGACGTGGTAGGTTTTTTCGTTCTCAAAGGAAGGATGGGTCAGCCGGTACGACAATTCCCCGTCGTTGGTTAAAATGAGCAGTCCCGTCGTGTCCTTGTCCAGACGTCCGACGCTAAAGATTCCGCGCGAATCCGGAAGCAGGTCGTAAACCGTCTTCTGGCCTTTACGCTTTTCCTTCGTGCAAACGTAACCTTTGGGTTTATTCATCAGGATGTAGAGTTTTTCCTTCTTTTGTATCGGCTCACCGTTGACGCGGACGGTCTCTGTATCGACGTCCCGGGACGTATCCCGTTCGGTCCTCCCGTCGACCGTGACAAGTCCCGCCTTGATCAGTTCTTTGGCTTTACGTCTGGAACTAACTCCTGCCTGTTGTAGATATTTATCAAGTCTCATGAGAAAGCTTTCGCGAACGAATCGAACGACGGCAGTTCCTCGAGGCTTTTAACACCGGCCAAATCGAGAAAAAGCGGCGTCGTCTCATACAAAAAAGGAAGTCCGACGACTTCCTTTCTTCCGGCTTCCCGGACCAATCCTTGATCGATCAAGCGCTGCAGCGCTCCGGCCGAGGATACGCCCCGGATCTGATCGATCTCGATGCGGGTGACCGGACCGTTGTAGGCGATGATCGCCAGGACCTCAGCGCCGGCTCTGGTAAGCCCTTTGCGCTTGTCTAAGGCTAATATTTTACGAATTACGGCGTGATTTTTTTCTTTGCTGTAAAGCTTAAGCGTCGAGTCCGTCTCAACGATCGTAAGTCCGGAGTCGGCCTTTTCGTACTTTTTCTTTAAGTAGGCGACGGCTCCGTCGAGTTCGCTCTCGGAGATCTCCAGTCCGCTACTTATGTGGCCTTTGTCTAACGCCTCTCCCGAGGCGAACAGGACGGATTCCACAAGCGCGGCGGTCTCAGGGAGATTTTCTTTTGATCGTGATCTCTCCTCGGTGCTCTTCAAAATCACACGCTCCTATTTTATACAATTCCAAAAGGGCC
>CANRHG010000074.1 GCA_947630385.1 uncultured Eubacteriaceae bacterium | reverse complement strand
ACAAAGGATCACCTCATCCGGGGCGAGTCTTCCAAGGCTAATAAAGTCGGTGTTGTAGATAAAGTCGGCGTGGATCTCGTCGGCGATAATTAGTACGTCGTTTTTTCGGGCGAGCTCTAAGATTTTCCCTAGTTCTTCTTTATTAAAGACTTTTCCCACGGGGTTGTGGGGGTTTGACAGGATCATGAGTTTTGCCTGTTTCATTTTTTCGTCTAAGTCGTCAAAGTCGATAAAATACTCGCCGTCTTTTTCGGTCAAATCGCTCGAGATCACGTGTCTTCCGTTGGCCTGGGCCACCATCTTAAACGGATAGTACACCGGCTCTTGTATGAGGACGACGTCTCCCGGTTTAGAAAAAGCCTTGACCGCGTGGGCGATGGCAAAGACGACCCCCGGCGTTAAGACGAGTTCTTCTTCGTCCGGACGGTAGCCGTAGGCGTCTTCGACCCAGTCGAGTACGGCCGTCTTATAAGCCTCGTCCGGGTAGGAGTAACCAAAGATCCCGTGTTCGGCGGTTGCTTTAAGCGCTTCTCGTACTTCGGGCAGGGTTTTAAAATCCATGTCGGCGACCCACATCGGCAGGACGCCCTCTTTTCCGGTCAAATCGAACTTGCTCGATTTGGTCCCGGTCCTATCGGTAAAAAGATCAAATTCATTCATTAATCTGATTGTAGCAGATTTGATTTTTTTTGGACGACGTTTAAAATTTTAGTATGGATAAAAACGATCGCGTCCTCTTTATCACCGGGGAAGAGGACCGCTTAGCCGGCGACTACATCGAAAGACTGACGGGGGATTTAAACCCGACCGAGCGCGCCTTTAACCTGACAAATTTCGACGGAGAAAGTTTCTCCGAGATCCTGCCTTCCCTGCAGACCTATCCGGTCATGGGGGACAGACGGATCGTCGTGGCCGAAAACACGGATTTTGGGGACAACGAGGAACTCGAGGCCTATCTTAAAGACCCGGTGGCGACGACGCTAGCTATATTTCGCGAGCGAAGCGTCGATAAACGGAAGAAAAATTATAAACTCTTTAAAAAGTACGCGAAAATCATCGAAGTCGGGCGGATGGATTTGTCCCAGGCGACTTCTTGGGTAAAAAAAGAATTTAAAGACGGTGGAAAAACGGTTGACGACGCCCTCGCCCAGTACGTGCTCGAGCGCAGCCACTACCTAGAAGGAAAAGGGGACGCGATGGGGCTTGAAAAGACCGTAAAACAGATTATCTCTTACGCGATGGATGGAAAGATCGATCGCGAGGCGGTCGACGCCGTGATCCCCGAGACGGTCGAAGACAACGTCTTTGCCTTAATCGACGGAGTACTTTCGGGTAAAATAAAGGGGCTGAGCCTAAAACTAAAGACGCTTTTTGACAAAGGGGAAAGCCCGATCGGCCTGTACGGGCTGCTGCTGTACCAGCTCAGGAATTTACTGAAGGTACGGGTGTGCTTTGAAAGCGGGGCCAATCAGAGGGAGATCGTTAGCCGCACGGGCCTTGCGCCGTTTTTGGTCAAAAAATACCTACCGCTCGCGCGAAGGGTAGACAGCGGGAGACTTAAAAAATACATCATGGACGCGGCCGAAGAGGACCTCAAACTTAAGACCGGCATGGTCGATCCGGCCTTTTCGCTCGAGATGTTTTTACTGAAACTGGCAAAAAAATAGGCACGCTTAAAGCGTGCCTGGTCGGTCTAAGAAGATTTTGGAGTAACTTTACATTTCGTTTAGAGCGCGGGCCAACTGACTTTTCTTGCGGGCTGCTTTGTTTTTGTGGATGACGTTCTTGCTGGCTGCCTGGTCCAGTTTTTTGGCAGCGACGTTGTAAGCTTCCTTAGCTTCGTCTTTGTTTCCGTCTTCAACAGCCTTGTAGAATTTTTTGATGTTGCTCTTTATGACGTTCTTTCTCGCGCGGTTGCGTAGACGTCGTTTTTCGTTGGTCTTTGCTCTTTTTTTGGCTGATTTTATGTTTGCCATCGTTCCCTCCAAATTTGAATTCAACGTTACAATATTAACAAAAAATACAGAAAAATGAAAGAAAAACAAGAAAATATACGCAATTTTTCGATCATCGCCCACATCGACCACGGGAAATCGACCCTGGCGGACCGGCTGATCGAAAAGACGGGAGTGATGGAAAAACGCGAGATCGTCGATCAGGTTCTGGATACGATGGATATCGAGCGCGAGCGCGGCATCACGATCAAGCTCCAGGCGATCAGGCTTAACTACCGGGGCGACGACGGAAAAGACTACGTTTTAAATTTGATCGATACGCCCGGGCACGTGGATTTTAACTACGAGGTCTCGCGCTCGCTGGCCGCGTGCGAAGGGGCCCTGCTCGTGGTCGACGCTTCCCAGGGGATCGAGGCCCAGACCCTCGCCAACACTTACCTGGCTCTCGACAACGACCTCGAGATCGTACCGATCATCAACAAGATCGACCTGATCTCGGCAAGGCCGGACGAGGTAAAGACCGAGATCGAAGACGTCATCGGGCTCGACGCCGAAGACGCCCCGCTGATCTCTGCCAAAGAGGATATCGGCATCCACGAGGTTTTGGAAAAAATCATAAAAGAAGTCCCGCCACCGGACGGGGATAAAGAGGCCCCGCTTAAAGCGCTCATTTTTGATGCCTACTACGACTCATACCGCGGGGTCATCATCAGCGTGAGGATCGTCGACGGCACCGTCAAAAAGGGCGATCGGATCCTGTTTATGAACACCGGGCGCGACTTTGAGGTCGAAGAAGTCGGCGTCTTTACCGGAAAACTCGAAGAGGCGGACGAGCTTGAGGCGGGAGACGTCGGCTACATCATCGCCGGTATCAAAAGCCTGTCCGAGACCGGCGTGGGGGATACGATCACCCACAAAGAAAACCCGGCAGAAAAAGCCCTGGCCGGCTATAAACAGGTCACGCCCATGGTCTACTCGGGGATCTACCCGGCCGATGGGGCAAAATACGTCGACCTGAGGGACGCGCTGCAAAAGCTAAAACTAAACGACGCCTCACTCGTCTTCGAGCCGGAAAACTCGCTGGCCCTGGGTTCGGGCTTTCGCTGTGGCTTTTTGGGGCTCTTACACCTTGAGATCATACAGGAACGCCTCGAGCGCGAGTTTGGCTTAGACCTGGTTACGACCGCCCCGAGCGTGGTCTACGAAGTCGATACCGACAGCGAGAGCCTGATCGTCGACAACCCGGCCGACCTCCCCGATCCGGCCAAGATCCGGCAGATCAGGGAGCCGATCGTTACGGCCACGATCATGACCCCGTCGGACTACGTCGGGGCGGTCATGGAGCTGTGCCAAAACCGCAGGGGAAATTACGTGACGATGGACTACATCGACGAGGGCAGGGTCTC
The DNA here is from genome assembly GCA_947630385.1 of uncultured Eubacteriaceae bacterium. Classification (GTDB taxonomy): domain Bacteria; phylum Bacillota; class Clostridia; order Eubacteriales; family Eubacteriaceae; genus CANRHG01. Next base: position 5,097 of record CANRHG010000074.1, on the reverse strand, counting down.
GCTCGAATACGAACTGCCGCTTAACGAGATCATCTACGACTTTTTTGATGCCCTAAAGTCCAGGACCAGGGGTTACGCCTCGCTCGACTACGAGCTAAAAGAGTACCGCCCGTCCGATCTGGTCAAAGTCGACATCCTCTTAAACGGCGAGCTCGTCGACGCCTTGTCCTTTATCCTGCACCGCGACAGCGCCCAGCGTAAAGCCAGGGTGATGACGAAAAAACTTAAGGAGACCATCCCCAGACAACAGTTTGAGATCCCGATCCAGGCGGCCATCGGTTCAAAAATCATCGCGCGTCAGACGCAGTCGGCCCTGCGCAAAGACGTACTCTCCAAGTGTTACGGGGGCGACATCACCCGAAAGCGCAAGCTCCTCGAGAAGCAAAAGGCCGGGAAAAAGCGTATGCGCAGTTTTGGGCGCGTGGAAGTTCCCCAAGAGGCGTTTATGGCGGTTTTAAAAATGGAAGAAGACTGATAAAATATAATTAAATCTTTCTATACAATTCTCATTTGATTTTCCACAAATTTGGAGTTTTCATGACAAAACAAGATCTTCAGAGCATGCGGCTCGTTGACCTGCGCCCGCTGGCCAAAGAGCACGGCATCAAGAAGTCCTCCACCTTAAAAAAACAGGAACTCGTCGAAGAACTGGAAAAAGTACTCGATTCAAAAGAAGAAAAGGTGGAGGTAAAAAAGCAAGAAAAGAAAAATACCTACAGTAAGATCAAAGACGATATGAACGGGGCCGAACAGATCGACGGCCCGCTCACGATCCGTCCGGAAGGCTTTGGCCTGATCAACACGGACACCGAATACGGGCAAATCTACGTCTCCGCCAGCCAGATCCAGAAATTCCGTCTGCGTTCGGGCGACATCGTCGGCGGCAAAGTACGCCCGCCAAAATCCGGGGAAAAATACGCGGCCATGCTGTTCCTTGAAACGGTCAACGGGACCGAGACGACCGAGATCATCAAGCAGATGGACAATCTGATGAAGACGACCCAGGCCAACCCGGAAGCCCGTTTTAAGGAGTCCCATACCGGGATCTTAGACGTCAATCCCGACGGCTATGGCTTTTTACGCGTTAAAAACTATCTTCCCGGCGACGGCGACATCTACGTAGCCGCCAACCAGATACGAAAATACGGCCTTAGGACCGGAGACAAAGTCACCGGCAAGATCCGCAAGTCCGGCGAAAACGACCGCTACGACGCGCTTTTGTACATCGAAAGCGTCAACGGGGAGATCCCCGAACTGGTGGCCCGCCGCGAACATTTCAACAAGCTCGTTCCCATCTTTCCCGACGAAAAATTAAACTTAGAAACCGATTCAAACGTCATGTCGACGCGCATGATCGATCTTTTCTCACCCCTGGGTAAGGGCCAACGTGGGATGATCGTCGCGCCCCCAAAAGCCGGAAAAACGACCCTTCTTAAAGAGATCGCCCGCGGGATCAGGGAAAACCATCCGGAAGTGGAACTGATCATCTTACTCGTTGACGAACGCCCCGAAGAAGTCACCGACATGCAGCGCTCGATCGACGCCGATATCGTCTATTCCACTTTCGATCAACCCCCGCAAAACCACCTGGCCGTCTCGGAGATGGTCCTAGAACGGGCCAAACGGCTCGTCGAACAGGGAAAAGACGTCGTTGTACTCGTGGACTCCTTAACCAGACTCACCCGTGCCAACAACTTATGCGTCGAGCCCTCGGGACGGACCCTAAGCGGTGGGATGGATCCGGAGAGCCTGTATTTTCCGAAAAAACTCTTTGGCTCGGCCCGAAACATCGAGGGCGGGGCTTCGCTTACGATCATCGCGACAGCCCTAATTGAGACCGGAAGTCGGATGGACGACATCGTCTTCGAGGAATTTAAGGGAACCGGGAATATGGAGATCCACCTGGAGCGAGAACTTGCACAACGTCGGGTTTTTCCGGCCATCAACCTTCAAAAGAGCGGGACCAGGCGCGAGGATCTGCTTCTATCGCCAGATGAGATCAAAGGGGCCTACTCCATCCGCAAGTTGTACGATTCCTCTCCTACCCAAATGACCGATAAGGTACTCAACGCTTTTAGCAAAACCAACAGCAACAAGGATTTTTTAAAGCGCATCGATACCCGAAACTTGACTTAGGTGATATAATTTATAGGTTACATACTTTAGGAGGAGAACCGATGAAAAAGAACATACATCCAGAATATAAGAGAACGACCGTTCGCTGCGCTTGCGGCAACGAATTCGAAACCGGTTCGACGAAGGAAAACCTGCGCGTGGAAATTTGTTCCGCCTGCCATCCGTTTTTCACCGGTAAACAAAAGCTCGTTGACTCTGGTGGACGTGTCGAACGTTTCAACCGGAAATATGGTTTAAAATAGTATTAGCACCTTAAGGTGCTTTTTTTATGCATAAATTACAAAAAGCCGTCAATTATTTAAGAGAAAAAGGCTCCGACTCGCCACAGTTGGACGCGGAAGTTTTGCTGATGCACCTAACTAGTTGTGAGCGCTACGAGCTTTACACGAAAGAACCCGAGTACGACAGGAAGGCCTACTGGGAGCTAGTACAAAAACGGGCCAAAGTCCTTCCCGTCGCCTATTTGACGGGTGAAAAAGAATTTTACGGGTATCTTTTTAAGGTAGGACCGGGCGTGCTTATTCCGCGTCCCGATTCGGAAGCCGTGGTGGAACAGGCTCTAAGAAGTCTTCCCCAATCCGCGAAGGTACTCGATCTGTGCGCCGGAAGCGGTTGTCTGGGGCTTAGTATCGGCCTTGAGAGCGGGTGTAAGGTCACGCTCGTAGACGACGATCCGGGCGTGTTCAAGTACCTGACTAAAAACAGGGATGAGCTTTATCCCAAAGCCAAGATCATAAAAAGCGATTTGTTTGAAAACGTGGAAGGTAAGTTTGACCTGATCGTCAGTAACCCCCCGTACATCGAAAGATCATCGACCGGGCTCCGGAGTATCTCGTAAGCGGTGGAAGGCTGATCCTAGAAGTCGGGGATAGTTCCCAGGTGAGAGAAATTTTTCGCCTGTGTAAGCGCTACACGAGAGACAAACTCGAGCCCAGCTACTCTTTTACGGACCTCTCAGATAGAGCTCGGGGCGTCGTACTCCTTCGCAAGTAGTTAAAGTCGAAAGCGCTCCGGTTTTGTGATACTATGAAGGAAAACATCGGGAGGAACTATGATTTCAGCAGGTGAATTCAGAAACGGCATTACTTTTGAAATGGACAATGGAGTTTGGACGGTCGTACATTTTCAGCACGTAAAGCCGGGAAAAGGAGCCGCCTTTGTCAGAACGAAGATCAAAAACATTATGACCGGGGCGGTCATCGAAAAGACCTTTAGTCCGACTGAAAAATTCCCGAGAGCCCACATCGATACCAAAGAGATGCAGTATCTCTACAACGACGGGGAAGTTTACTATTTCATGGACCTGGAAAGTTACGAGCAGATCCCGCTTGAAAAAAATCAGGTCGAGGACGCGATCCTGTACTTAAAGGAAAACGACAACGCGACGATCCGCTTTTTTAAAGACGAAGCCTTCTCTGTGGCCCCGCCCAACTTCGTCGTTTTGGAAGTGACGGAAACCGAACCGGCGGCCATCGGAAACACGGCCACGAGCGTGACCAAACCGGCGACGGTCGAGACCGGAGCCACGGTCACCGTACCGGTCTTTATCAATACCGGTGACAAGATAAGAATCGATACGCGCACCGGCGAATATATGGAAAGAGCATAAAACAATGAATTCAGTTACAGAAAAAGTAAATTACATCAAAGGATTGGCCAAAGGTCTAAAAATTGAGGATGACGGGGATCAGGGACAGCTCATGGTACAACTTATCGATGCGCTCGATGATCTGAGCCACGACGTGGAAGACATCGACGGCCGCTTAAGTTATATCGAATCCTTCCTCGAAGAAATTTTGGGTGAGTTTGAGCTCTTGGCTTCAATTTTTGCGGGGATCGACCTGGACGATCTCGATCTCGACGATCTGGATGATTTGGACGACGATGAAGACCTTTACGAAGTCGTCTGCCCGAACTGCGATACCGTGTACTACGCGGATTTTGAAGATTTTGACAGCGATTCGGTCTACTGCCCGAACTGCAACACGAAGTTTCAACTGACCGAGGAACTTTTAGAACAGATAAAGGAAGATTAAAATGCAAGACCGTATCATACCGATGGAAATCTCGCCGCAAATGATTTGCTCGATCGCGAGTTTGGCCGCGCTGGGCGTAGACGGGATCGAAGCCACGTCCATGCCGCTACGGGACATTTTTATCGACAAGCTAAAGAAGACAACGACCGCCAAGGGCGTTGTGGTCTCGGAAGACGACAAAGGCTATGAAATCGACGTTTACGTCATCACGGACAAGAACGTGATCATTCCGAGCGTCTGTAGAATCGCTCAGATAAAAGTAAAAGACTCCGTTGAACTCATGACCGGAAAGCCCGTCAACGCTGTCAACATGTACGTCGAAGGCAGCAGTACGGTCTAAGATATAAAGAATTTACGGTGCTCCGATCGGAGCACTTTTTTTATAGCTATTTTAGGAAAAAGCAGATTATTTAATTTTGTAAAATGGAAAAACAACAACGAAGAAAAGAACGCGAACTCGCGCTTTGGGATATTTTCTCTTTAAATTTCAATGAAGACGAACAACCGACTCAGGAAATTCTAGAGAGTTTTATCGACGAAGAAGCCCTAAAGGATTTTAAGGGCGTAAAAGCCGAATACGCCGGAAGCGTCGTAGAAGCGTTTAAAGAGAACCGAGACGAGATCGACGATCTTATCCGCAAGTACCTTAGGGGCACCTGGACGCTCGAAGAGATGCACCGGACGGAAAAGGCCATACTGGAGCTGGCCGTGACCGAGATGAAGTTTGTTGGCGTACCGGTTCCCAAAGAGATCGCGATCAACGAAGCCGTGGAACTGTCCAAAGTTTACGGAATGGAAAACAGTACCGGCTACATCAACGCGATTTTAAACAACATAGCTAAAAATGACCTCGAGAACGCTGAGTGTAACGGAGCTTAATTCCTTTATCAAAACGCTCTTTGAGACCGACCCACACCTAAGACGG